>NZ_JBEZBT010000100.1:0-12900 GCF_040647235.1 Streptomyces sp. NPDC042638 | reverse complement strand
ACCCGAGTACGCCCAGTACGAGGGCCTACGCCCGGCGCGCCGAGAGCACGCACCTGACGCCGCGAGGCCGCCCTCCGGGCGACGACGGGAATTTTCAGACAGGCCCCAGGTGTCAGCCGGTGGCCGTCACCCCCCGGCCGGCGGCACGCCCGGAGAGGACCGTCGGCCAGTGCGCGAGCGCCGCGGTCGCCGCGTACCAGGCCACCGCGCCCGACACGACGGCCACCCAGCCCCCGGCCTTCGCGAGAGCGGAACTGTCGGCGAAGGCCGCGACGGCCAGCACCACCATCGCCAGGAACAGCAGCCCGTACATGACCTGTCCGAGGCTGTCCCCGCCCGCGAGGGTCAGGGTCAGGGCCACGAGGGCGAACAGCAGCAGGAAGAGCCCGGCCGCGTCGGCCGAGGAGTGAGCGGCGACCGCCCAGGTGAACCACATGGCGCCGAGGGCCGCGGAGCCGGTACCGGACACGCCGTCGCCGACGCGGAGGGCCAGCAGGCCGACGAGGAACAGGGCAACTCCGCCCACGTAGTGGGCCACTGAGACCGCGTCGGACGCGGCCACACCGTCGATGACACCGGTCGTACCGAGCCCGAACGCCAACAGGGTTACTCCCAGGGCGAGTCGGCCGACCACAGTAGTGCTTCCGCTTCCCGCGGAGACTTCGTTGTCCACGGCGGGCTCCCTTCGTGCAGGTGCAGTTGCGCGGTGACCGGTATATGCCCTTCACAAGGGCACAACCCACCTCTACGCGCGAGTAGTTTCGCGCTGCACAAAGGGAGTGAGGAGGATCGGGGAGGCTCAGGGGATGACGATGACGGGCCGCCGCGCCCGCTTGGCGAGCCGCCCGGCGACGGAGCCGAAGATCCGGCCGACGATGCCGTGCGTGGAGCCGACGACGATCGCGTCCGCCTCGTACTCCCGCCCCACCTCTTCGAGTTCGTGGCAGATGTCCCCGCCCCGCTCGACCAGGATCCACGGCACCTCGGCCAGATAGTCCGCACAGGCCAGCTCGAGCCCCAGGACCTCGGTGCGGTGGTCCGGCACGTCGACGAAGACGGGCGGCTCGCAGCCGGCCCACACGGTGGTGGGCAGCCGGTTGGCGACGTGCACGATGATCAGGCCGGAGTGGGAGCGGTGGGCCATGCCGATCGCGTAGGCCAGGGCGCGCTCACTGGAGGTGGAGCCGTCGAAGCCGACGACCACTCCGTGCCGGAAGGCGGGATCACAGGAAGGGCGTGACTCTTCCGCCGCCTGGGGCTCGGCCGCCGTGGGATCGGCGACCGGCCGCTTGCGGTCCGCGGGTTCGAAGAATTCGTGACCGGCCATGGCTGTCTCGGCGTTGTGATCCTTTTTGGGAGGGACGACAGTGTGCGGCGGAGCTGTGTCCGGGAAACATCTTCCCAAGCCCATACCCCCAAGGGTACGGCGGCACGCCTCCTGGGCCCAGATCCCGCGCACGCTCCGTGAGCGGCCCCCGACGTCCGCAGGGGTTCACCGGAGCATGCACGAGCCGCGCCCGTAACGCAATGGTTGCTGCCCCGTACAGGCGGTTTGCACAGGGTTCACAGATGTACGGACGGTGACCGACCGGTCGGACGGGCGTTGAACCGGGGTGAGCCACCGCCACAGGGAGTACGAGATGCCCGGACCCCGATCCAGCAGCGAGCAGCGCCCGGCGCCGGACACCGCGAGCGACGTGATCCGCTGGGCCGCCTTCAGCTGCGTGCTCGTGCCCGTGGTGCTCCTCTGGTACGGCAGCTCGCTGGCCGGCGCCGCGGGAACCGCGCTGGGGCTCACCGCCGTCACGGCTGTGTGCCGGGTGCTGCTGCGCCGCTCGGAGCGGGGCACCGAGCGTTGCGCCGCGCAAAGAGGTGGACGTCACACGCGAGGGCAGACACCGGTCGACTGACCTGTTTCCGCGCTTCCGAACGCTGCTTTTCAGCCAACTTCTGGATATCGGCCAAGGGGGTCCCCGACCACCCCCCAACCCCCGTTCCACCTGCACGGAAAGGGTCCAGAGACCGCTGCGCACCCTACGCGGTTTGGCCACTGCGACAAGGCGCACTTCCCTGCACGGCTCACGAGTGCAACGCTTCGTGATCGAATGCTTCACGCCAAGTTGTCATGTCGACAATGTCCGGCGTGTCGAACTGGTCACCGCGAGATCGCGGGAGCCATTAGATTCGATCTTGATGTCGTACGGCGGGGGACTCGTGCAGGACCGAGGGGAAACGTGCAGGAGCGACACAACCGAGGAGCCGCGACCACCGAGGGGGGCTTAGCAGTATGAGCCACGACTCCACTGCCGCGCCGGATGCCGCGGCCCGGAAACTCTCCGGGCGACGCCGCAAGGAGATCGTCGCGGTGCTGCTGTTCAGCGGCGGGCCCATCTTCGAGAGTTCCATTCCGTTGTCGGTGTTCGGGATCGACCGCCAGGACGCCGGCGTGCCGCGCTACCGCCTGTTGGTGTGTGCCGGCGAGGAAGGCCCGCTGCGGACCACAGGGGGCCTGGAACTCACCGCGCCACATGGGCTGGAGGCGATCTCCCGAGCAGGGACCGTCGTCGTACCGGCCTGGCGTTCGATCACATCACCGCCGCCGGAGGAAGCACTCGACGCGCTGCGCCGGGCACACGAGGAAGGCGCCCGCATCGTCGGGCTGTGCACGGGCGCCTTCGTGCTCGCGGCGGCCGGACTGCTGGACGGCCGCCCGGCGACCACGCACTGGATGTACGCACCGACACTGGCCAAGCGCTATCCGTCGGTACACGTCGATCCACGGGAGCTGTTCGTCGACGACGGCGACGTGCTCACCTCGGCGGGTACGGCGGCCGGAATCGATCTCTGTCTCCACATCGTGCGGACGGACCACGGCAACGAGGCGGCCGGCGCGCTCGCCCGGCGCCTGGTGGTCCCGCCGCGCCGGTCGGGCGGTCAGGAGCGCTATCTCGATCGGTCTTTACCCGAGGAGATCGGCGCCGACCCGCTCGCCGAGGTCGTCGCCTGGGCGCTGGAACACCTCCACGAGCAGTTCGACGTGGAGACGCTGGCGGCACGCGCCTACATGAGCCGCCGTACGTTCGACCGCCGGTTCCGTTCGCTGACCGGGAGCGCTCCGCTGCAGTGGCTGATCACCCAGCGGGTGCTCCAGGCGCAGCGGCTGCTGGAGACGTCGGACTACTCCGTGGACGAGGTGGCGGGCCGGTGCGGCTTCCGCTCCCCCGTCGCGCTGCGCGGGCACTTCCGCCGCCAGCTCGGCTCGTCCCCCGCCGCCTACCGGGCCGCCTACCGGGCCCGCCGGCCGCAGGGCGACAGGCCGGGTGAGGCGGAGCCGGCGGTGCCGGCCCCCGGACAGGGCTCGCCCGCGGGCCTGTCCGGACCCGGGCCGGTGCCCCCGCCACCCTCCCTGCTGCACGACCACCGGGACGGCGGGGTGCCGATGCAGAGCCGCCGGGCCGCGGCCGGCGCGGTGGGCCTGCTGCCGGGGCCGCGCAGCGGCAGCTGAGCGACAGCCGAACAGAGAGGCGAAGGGGGCGGAGCCGGACTCCGCCCCCTTCGCCCGGTCCGCGCACACAGAGGTCGCCGCACGGTCGGTCCAGCTCAGCGCGGCTCGCCGTAAGGTGAGACACATGAACGATCGCATGGTGTGGATCGACTGCGAGATGACCGGCCTCTCGCTGTCCGACGACGCTCTCATCGAGGTGGCCGCCCTCGTCACCGACTCCGAGCTGAACGTACTCGGCGAAGGGGTGGACATCGTCATCCGCCCGCCGGCCCGGGCACTGGAGACGATGCCGGAGGTGGTGCGTCAGATGCACACCGCGTCCGGGCTGCTCGCCGAGCTCGACAACGGCACGACTCTGGAGGACGCCCAGGAGCAGGTGCTGGCGTACGTGAAGGAGTACGTGAAGGAGCCCGGCAAGGCGCCGTTGTGCGGCAACTCCGTGGGCACCGACCGGGGCTTCCTGCTGCGGGACATGCCGGCCGTGGAGAGCTACCTCCACTACCGGATCGTCGACGTGTCCTCGGTCAAGGAGCTGGCCCGCCGCTGGTACCCGCGGGCGTACTTCAACAGCCCGGAGAAGAACGGCAACCACCGGGCGCTCGCCGACATCCGCGAGTCGATCGCCGAGCTGCGCTACTACCGCGAGGCCGTCTTCGTGCCGCAGCCCGGCCCGGACTCCGAGACCGCGAAGGCGATCGCCGCCAAGCACGTCCTGCCCGCGCCGTAGCCCGCCCGCGGGGGCCGCGCGAAAACGTGTGCGCGAGCACCCCTTCGAACCATGTAGACTTCTTCTCGGCCGGTCGGGGAAACGACAAGTTCCACCGCCGGTCGTGGTGGGTGTAGCTCAGCTGGTAGAGCACCTGGTTGTGGTCCAGGAAGTCGCGGGTTCAAGTCCCGTCACTCACCCTGAGTAGTCAGCCGGTGACACCGTCGCAAGACGGGTCACCGGCTGACTGCGTTTTCCGGTGGGCGGTGGGGGTCGCCCGGCCCGCGCCGTTCACGACGACGCCCGCACCACCAGCTCCGTCGGCAGCACCGCCTGGCGCCGCTCCGGCTCAGGGGCCGCGGCCGGGCGGCGGCCGGCGATCTCCGTGAGCAGGAAGTCGATCATCGCCCGGCCCATCTCCTGGATCGGCTGGCGGACGCTGGTCAGCGGCGGGTCCATGTGGCGGGCGATGGCGGAGTCGTCGTACCCGACCAGCGCGACGTCGTCGGGGATGCGGCGGCCCGCCTCGCGCAGCACCTGCCGGGCGCCGGCCGCCATCACGTCCGAGCCGGCGAAGACCGCGTCCAGGCCGGGATGGCGGGACAGCAGGGTCGTCATCGCCCGGCGGCCCCCCTCCTCGGTGAAGTCACCCGGCTCGATGAGGAGTTCGTCCACCGCGTGCCCCGCGTCGCGCAGGGCGTCCCGGTAGCCGGCCACGCGGCGCTCGGCGCCGTAGACGTCCAGCCGGCCGGTGATGTGCGCGATCCGGCGGCGGCCCCGGCTCAGCAGGTGCTCCACCGCCGAGCGGGCGCCGCCGTAGTTGTCGGAGTCCACCGAGGTGAGCGACTCGGCCGCCGAGCGCGGGCCGCTGATCACGGCCGGGATCTCCAGCTGGGCCAGGAGGTCGGGCAGCGGGTCGTCGGCGTGCACCGAGACCAGCAGGACGCCGTCGACGCGGTGGGCCGCGAGGTACTGGGCCAGGCGCTGCCGTTCCCGGTCACTGCCGGCGAAGATCAGGAGCAACTGCATCTCGGTGTCGGAGAGTTCCGCGCCGACCCCGCGCAGCATGTCCGAGAAGTACGGCTCGGCGAAGAACCGGGTCTCCGGCTCGGGGACGACCAGGGCGATGGCGTCGGTACGGTTGGCCGCCAGGGCGCGGGCCGCGGTGTTGGGGACGTAGCCGAGTTCGGCGACTGCCGCCTCGACGGCGGCGCGGGTGGAGTCGCTGACCCGGGGCGAGCCGTTGATCACCCGGGAGACCGTGCCCCGCCCGACCCCGGCCCGGGCGGCGACCTCCTCCAGGGTCGGCCGCCGGCCGCCCCGGCCTTTCACACCGTTGCCCGCCATGGTCGCCGCCTTCCGCTCACCGCCGTCAGGCCAGGAATGTAACAGCCGTGGCGCAGGCGTCTTCGCTTCCGCCGGCCGCGGCGGGCGTGACCGGAGCCGGGGTCACGCCCGCCGTACGGCGCAGGTCAGGCGGGCAGGGCGTTGGAGCGGACCACCTCGGCGTACCAGTGGGCGCTGGCCTTCGGGATACGGCGCTGGGTGGGGTAGTCGACGTAGACGGCGCCGAAGCGCTTGGAGTAGCCGTAGGACCACTCGAAGTTGTCCAGCAGCGACCACAGGAAGTATCCGCGCACGTCGGCCCCGTCGGCGATGGCGCGGCGGACGGCGTCCAGGTGGGCATGGAGATAGGCGATCCGCTGGGGGTCGGCGACCCGTCCCTCGGGGGAGACGTAGTCGTCGAACGCGGCGCCGTTCTCGGTGACCATGAGCGGCAGACGCGGATGGGAGGCCGCCAGTCCGGTCAGCAGCGTGTGCAGTCCGTCCGCGTCGATGGCCCAGTTCATCGCGGTCAGCTCGGTGTTGGCGAGGTGGAAGGCGATGTGCTCGGACCCGGTCCACGGTGAGTGGTCGCTCGCACCGTGGCCGTCGTTCCTGGTGCTCGCGGCCCCGTCGGCGGGCAGGGAGACCACGGTCGGCGAGTAGTAGTTGACGCCGAGCACGTCGATCGGCCGGGAGATCTCCGCCAGGTCCCCGTCGCGCACCAGTGCGTCCCAGTCGACCAGGTGCGCGGTGTCGGCCAGCAGGTCCTCGGGGTAGGCGCCGTCCAGGAGGGGCCCGGTGAAGATCCGGTTGCCGACCGCGTCGATGCGGCGCGCGGCCTCGGCGTCCTCGGGGCCGTCGGTGAGCGGGCGCACCTGGTGCAGGTTCAGGGTGACGGAGGTCTGGGCGGTGGACGGCAGCGCGGCGCGCAGGGCGCCGACGGCCTGCCCGTGGGCCAGGTTCAGATGGTGGGCGGCACGCAGGGTGGCGGCCGGGTCGGTCCGCCCCGGCGCGTGGACGCCGGAGCCGTATCCCAGGAACGCCGAGCACCAGGGTTCGTTGAGGGTGGTCCACATCCCGACCCGGTCGCCCAGCGCGCGGGCCACGAGATCGGCGTAGTCGGCGAAGCGGTGAGCGGTGTCACGGTGCGGCCAGCCGCCCACGTCCTCCAGTTCCTGCGGCAGGTCCCAGTGGTAGAGGGTGGCGACGGGGGTGATGCCCGCCTCCAGGAGCGCGTCGGTGAGGTGGCGGTAGAAGTCCAGGCCGCGTTCGACGGCGGGTCCGCGTCCGGTGGGCTGGACCCGGGACCAGGAGACGGAGAACCGGTACGCCTGGAGGCCGAGGTCCTTCATCAGGGCCACGTCGTCGCGGTAACGGTGGTAGTGGTCGGCGGCGATGTCGCCGGTGTCGCCGTTGCGGACCTTGCCGGGGGTGTGGCTGAAGGTGTCCCAGATGGACGGGGTGCGGCCGTCCTCGGCGGCGGCCCCCTCCACCTGGTAGGCGGCGGTGGCGGCACCCCAGACGAAGCCGGCCGGGAAAGACGGTGCCGAGGCCGGCTGGGCCGTGGTCTCGGGTCGTACGGCGGTCATGGTGAGAACGCTCCCAAGGGGGGTGAGAAACGGGCGGCGGACGGCGGTCCGGCGTGCGGGAGGAGAGGCGCAGAGGGCGCGGGTGAGGGACGGCCTCAGCCCTTGACCGCGCCCGCCATGATCCCTCCGACGATCTGCTTGCCGAAGATGACGAAGACCACCAGCAGAGGCAGGGTGCTGATCAGTGCTCCGGCCATGACGATGCTCTGGTCGGGGGTGTACGAGGCACTGAGCTGGCCGAGGGCCACCTGGATGGTGGGGTTCTCCTGGTTCAGCGCGAGGAAGGGCCAGAAGAAGTCGTTCCAGGCCTGTACGAAGGTGAGCATGCCCAGCACCATCATGGCGGGCCGGGCCACCGGCAGGACGACGCTCCACACGATGCGGAAGTTGCTCGCCCCGTCCACCTTGGCCGCCTCGATCAGCTCGTAGGGCAGGGCCTCCGTCAGGTACTGGCGCATGAAGAAGACCCCGAAGGCGCCGACCAGCGTCGGGAAGATCACCGACTCCAGCCGGCCGCCCCACCCGATGTCCGACATCATCATGAACAGCGGGACGACGCTGAGCTGTGGCGGGATCGTCAGCGTGGCGATGACCGCGGTCATCAGCACGCCACGGCCGCGGAAGCGCATCTTGGCGAAGGCGTAGCCGGCGAGGGTGCAGAAGAAGAGGGTGGCCGCGGTGATGCAGCCGGCCACGACGACACTGTTGACGATGGCCGTGCCGAGGTGGGCCTGCTCCCAGGCCGCCTGGAGGTTGCTCCACAGTCTGCCGCCCGGTACCAGCGGTGGCGGGCTGTCCAGGACGCGCTGCTGGTCGTGCGAGGCGGCCACCAGTGTCCAGTACAGCGGGATGATCGAGCCCAGGCCGACGACGGTCAGGGCGGCATAGGTGAAGGGGCCGCCCCGCAGCTGCCGGCCGGCTCCCACCCGGAAGCGGCCGGGGCCCTTGCCGGGGGCGGTGGGAAGCGGTGCCGGGCCGAGGTCCGGCGCGGTCGTGGTGGGACTGGTCGTGGTCATCGATGTCGCTCCCGTCAGGCCGCGTTGTCGCGCACGAACCGGCCGACGATCCAGTTGATCAGGGCGATGAGCAGCAGCAGGACGAGCATGGCCCAGGCCACGGCCGCCGCCGGGCCCAAGTGGCCCAGCTTCCAGCCGTAGTTGAAGAGGTAGATGCTGAGCGTCTCGTACTGGTGCTCGCTGCCGCCGATCGAGCCGAGGGTGCCGCCCTGCAGCAGCAGCGGCTCACCGAACAGCTGCATCGAGCCGATGGTGGAGATGACGATGGTGAACAGGATCGTCGGCCGCAGCGAGGGAACGGTCACCTTGCGGAACTGCTGCCAGCGTGACGCCCCGTCGATCGAGGCGGCCTCGTACAGGTCGGTGGGGACCGCCTGCATGGCCGCCAGGTAGATCAGGGCGTTGTAGCCGGTCCAGCGCCAGATCACGATGACCGAGATGGCGATCTTGGAGGTCCACTCCCCGTTGCCCCACTCGATGTTGCCGGCGCCGAAGAAGTGCAGCACCCAGTTGAGGATGCCGCCGTCGGCGCGGAAGACGAGTGCGAAGACCAGGGCGGCCGTGGCCACCGAGGTGGCGTACGGGGTGAGGATGACGGTCCGCCAGAAGGTGCTGGCGCGCAGCTTGTAGTTGAGCAGGTGGGCCAGGCCCAGCGCCACGAGCAGCTGCGGGACGGTGGAGATGACGCCGATGACGAAGGTGTTGAAGACGGCCGTCCAGAACTCGGAGTCCTGGAGGATCCTGCCGAAGTTGTCCCAGCCGACCCACTGGGACTGGTCGAGGCTGGTCATCTCCACCCGGTGCAGGGCGATCCAGCCGGTGTAGAGGAGCGGGTAGAGCCCGAAGGCGCCGAAGATCAGGAAGAAGGGGGCGATGTAGGCGTACGGGGACGCCTTGTCGTCGAGGCGCCACAGCCGGGCGCGCCATGTGCCGCGTCCGTCCGGCGCGGCACCGGTGCCGCCTGGTGGCGGGGTGCAGGCGCCCCGGGCGGGGGTTGTCGTTGCCACGGAGGGAGTCCTTCCCTGGAGGTTTCGGCCGGGTGGGGCGGCAGGCGCGTCCCGGGACCGGGCCGGCCCGCACCTGCCGGTGCCGGTGCCGGCTCGGTTCGTCCGGTGCGGCGGCTCCGCCTCCGCCTGCGGCCCCGCTCGGGCGCCGGGCGCCGCTCGGGCGCCGGGCGCCGCTCGGGCGCCGGGCGCTCGCCGCGGGGGCGGGCCTGTGGTGGGCCGCCGGGCGGGAGCGGCTAGCCGAGTGCCTTGTCGATCGACTCGGTCGCGGCCTTCCAGGCGTCGTCGGACTTGGTTCCCCGCTGCTCCATGTTGTTGATCTGGGTGGAGATCGTGTCCTTGATCACGCCGTCCTTCGGGCCGAGCACCGCCTCGGGGATGGACTTGGCCTCCTCGGCGTAGATCTGCCCGATGGGGGCGTCACCGAAGTACGCGAGCTTGGCGTTCTTCACGTCGGCCAGCTCGTAGGCGCCCTTGTTGGACGGGAAGACACCGATGGCCTTGAACACCGCGGCCTGCTGCTCGGGGGCGGTCAGCCACTTGACCAGCTCGGTCGCCTCCTTGACGTGCTTGCCGCTCTTCGGGACGGTCAGGAAGGAGCCGCCCCAGTTGGCCGCGGTCGAGCCGGGGGCACGGGAGATGTCCCACTTGCCCTTGTAGTCGTCACCGGAGTTGACGGAGATCTGGCCCGCCATCCACGCGGGGCAGGCCACGGTGGCCACCGTGCCCTTGCGCAGTGCCGCGTTCCAGGCGTCGGTGAACTGCGGCAGGCCCTGGCTCAGCTTCTTGCCGGCGGCCTCGGCGGCCAGGTCCCAGCCCTGCTTCACGGACTGGCTGTCCTTGTACACCGGCTTGCCGTCGGCGTCGTAGTACTGCTGCGAGGAGGAGCTGACGACCGCGTTGTACATGGCGGACGCGGAGTCCATGAAGTAGGTGCCGGAGGGTGCCTTCTTCTTGTACTGCTCACCGAGCTTGAGGTAGTCCTCCCAGCCACCGGCGACGGCCTTGGCGACGGCCTCGCGGTCGGAGGGCAGGCCGGCCTTCTCGAAGAGGTCCTTTCGGTAGCACAGGGACATGGGGCCGATGTCGGTACCCGCGCCTATCACCGTGCCGTCCGCGGCGGTGGCCTGCTTCTCCTTCCAGGACACCCAGTCGTTCACGTCGATCGTCTTGCCGAGGTCGGTGAACCTGGCCGCCTGGGTGTCGACGACCTCCTTGATGCGCCCGACCTCGATGCCCGTGACGTCCGCGAGGCCACTGCCCGTGTTCAGCTGCTGAAGGAGCTTCGGGTAGTAGTCCTGCTCGTTGGCGGTGGTCTCTTCCTTGACCGTGATGTTCGGGTGCAGCTGGTGGTACTTGGCGAACAGGTCGGCCTCCTTGTAGCCGAACTGCCCGAAGTCGGCCACCGTGAGGGTGATGTTCCCGTTGGCATCCGAGGTGTCCGAGTCGTCGCCGTTGCTGCAGCCGGTCAGCAGCAGGGCGGAGGCCGTCAGGACCGTCGTGGTCAGGGTCGCCGCTCTGCGGCCGTGACCGCCGCCGGTACGGGTGATGCGCATTCCACTACTCCTTGTTCCAGTGGGGAACGGGACCTCGGGAATCGGGCCGCCGGGCCCCGGCGGTCCGGACCTGCCCTCTCGGTTTGAGCAGCGGCTAGCCCACAGCACCCGGCGTGCAGGGGAAAGGCGCTGGTCAACGGTGTGCCATGCAAGGTAGAGGGGAAGGCCATGGGTGGTTCGAGCCGAACGGGAGAGCCCCCCGGTCGCTCCGTGGGACCGCTCCCACGCGGCATGCCGGAAGACTCGTTGGTGCCAGGCCGGGTGTCAAGACTTGAAGACGGCGTTGTTGCGTAAGCGTGTTCCGCGCGTCACGGGAACGTGTCGCGCAACTCCGGGCGCGACGGCGGTCGTTCGGCGGACCGGTACGGCGTCGGGGCAGGTCACCGGCGGGTCGATCCCCGCTGCCGGACAACTCGGCGCCGCAGCGGGCCGGTTGCCCGGCTCTCTGGGTCAGAATGAAGCGCTCTCACCACGACACGCCGGAAGGTGAACGATGAGCCCTGCCGAACCGCCGCAGCCGCCCAGGACCGCGGAGGCCCGGCGCCCGACCCTGAACGCCGTCGCCGCCCGGGCCGGTGTGGGCCGTGGCACGGTCTCGCGGGTCATCAACGGCTCGCCGAAGGTGAGCGACCGGTCCCGGGCGGCCGTCGAGCGGGCGATCGCGGAACTCGGCTACGTCCCCAACCGCGCCGCCCGTTCACTGGCGACGCGCCGCACGGACGCGGTCGCGCTGGTGGTGCCCGACGCCGAGAACCGGCTCTTCTCCGAACCGTACTTCTCGGGGATCATCCGGGGCGTGTCCGCCGGACTCGCGGACGCCGGGATGCAGTTGCTCGTGGTTCTCACGCGCGACGACAAGGAGCACGGCAGGCTCGCCGCCTATCTCGCCGCGCAACGGGTGGACGGTGTGCTGATGATGGCGGTCCACGGTGACGACACCCTGCCCGACCGGCTGGACGAACTGGCCGTGCCGACCGTGCTGGCCGGGCGGCGCGGCGACCGGGAGCGGCTGGGCCATGTCCGGGCGGACAACCGGGGCGGCGCCCGGCTCGCCGTACGGCATCTGCTGGCGGGTGGGCGCCGGTTCATCGGCACCATCACGGGCCCCCTGGACATGGAGGTGGCGAGGGCGCGGCTCGACGGTTACCACGAGGCCCTGCGGGAGGCCGGAGCCCCCGTCGAGGAGGACCTGATCGCGGGGGGTGACTTCACGGAGGAGGGCGGACGCGCGGCCATGCGGGAACTTCTGCGCCGGCGCCCGGATCTCGACGCCGTCTTCGCCGCCTCCGACGTGATGGCCTCCGGCGCGGTGCAGGAACTGCGTGCGGCGGGCCGCCGGATACCGCGGGACGTCGCACTGGTCGGGTTCGACGACTCGATCGTGGCCCGGCACGTCGACCCGCCGCTGACCAGCGTCCGCCAGCCCCTGGAGGAGATGGGCCGGGCCATGGCGGGTCTCCTGCTGGAGGAGATCGCCCACCGCGGCACCGGACGGCGGGGCGTGGTGCTGCCGACCGAACTGGTGGTACGCGAGTCGGCCTGACGGGTGGAGCCGGTGATCTCCTCCACGGCCGGAAGGGGCGCGGCCCTCCCCCCGGAGTGCCGCGCCCCCGCTCAGGCGACCCGTCGGTGCCGGGTCAGTGGAACGCCCCGAACGCCTTCGCGAAGGCGAACTCGGCCTGCGTGACCGAGCTGCACGTGGGGTCCGCGGTGGGCTTGGCGCCCCCTGCGCACTGCTTGTCGCGGGTCGCGGACCACATGGAGAGCCCGCCGAGGCCCCTGGACTTGGCGAAGTCCGCCAGCTGTACGGCGTCCTCGACCTTGAAGACCTCGGAGGAGACGTCGTTGACACCGATCATCGGGGTGACCGCGACCGCCTTCCAGGCGGCGGAGTCGGACAGGCCCAGCACGCTCTTGACCTGCGCCTGGGTGGCGGTCGCGGCCTGCTCGGCGTAGGTGCCCATGTCACCGCTGTACGAGGCGCCGTAGTCCATCGCCATGATGTTGACGGTGCCGATCCGTACGCCGTGGGACTTGGCGTCGGCGAGGAGGTTCACGCCGTCCTGGGTGAGGCCCTCGGGCATCACCGGGAGGGTGAAGGAGACGTCCAGGCCGGGGTGCTGGGCCTGGAGCCGGGCGATGGCCTGGGCGCGACGGGTGTTGGCGGCGGTGTTCGGCAGCGCGCCGCCCTCGATGTC
>NZ_JBEZBT010000099.1:0-13119 GCF_040647235.1 Streptomyces sp. NPDC042638 | reverse complement strand
GCCTTCTCCGCCCGGTACTCGTTGACGAAACCCAGCGCCACGCTCAGCACCAGAAGCCCCCCAAGAGCCCCGCCGCCCGTGCCCACCGGTACTTCGCACCGAGCACGGCCACCGGCCTCTCGGTCGTGTACGGGTAGGCCACCACCCCCCGCTCGAACAGGTACTGGCTGGCCTCCTCGACCTCCACGTCTCCCGCGAGGGACGCCACCACCGGCTTGTGCACGCCCCGTTCGCGGAACTCGGCGACCACGCGCGCGGTCAGCTCGGCGAACACCATCGGCGGGGTGACGATCGTGTGCCAGTAACCGAGCACCAGCGCGTGGATGCGCGGATCCTCCAGGCCCAGCCGGATCGTCGCCTCGTACGTGGACGGCGGCTCGCCACCGGTGATGTCGACCGGGTTGCCGGCCGCGCCGAACGGCGGGATGAACCGGCGGAACGCCTCGTCCAGGTCGGGCGGAATCTCCATCAGGGACAGCCCGTTGTCGGACACCGCGTCCGACAGCAGCACACCGCTGCCGCCGGCGCCCGTGATGATCACGACGTTGTCGCCCTTCGGGGTGGGCAGCACCGGCAACGCGCGCGCGTACTCCAGCATGTCGTGCAGGCCCGGCGCCCGGATGACCCCGGCCTGCCGGAGGATGTCGTCGTAGACCGCGTCGTCGCCCGCGAGCGCGCCGGTGTGCGAGCCGGCCGCCCTGGCACCCGCCGCCGTACGGCCCGCCTTCAGCACCACGACCGGCTTCCTGGGCACGGTCGCGCGGGCCGCCGCCACGAACGCCCGCCCGTCCTTGAGGTCTTCGAGGTGCATGGCGATGCACTCGGTGTGCGGGTCCTCGGCGAACCAGGTCAGCAGGTCGTCCTCGTCGAGGTCCGACTTGTTGCCGAGGCCGACGATCGCCGACACGCCCGTCCTGGTCGTGCGGGCGAAGCCCAGGATGGCCATGCCGATGCCACCGGACTGCGAGGTGAGCGCCACCGGGCCCTTGACGTCGTACGGCGTGCAGAACGTGGCGCACAGGTCCTGCCAGGTCGAGTAGTAGCCGTAGATGTTCGGTCCGAGCAGGCGGACGCCGTGCCGTTCGGCGATCTCCACGATCTCCGCCTGCAGCTCGTGCTCGCCGGTCTCGGCGAAACCGGACGGGATGAGGACGGCGTTGGGGATCCCCTTGCGTCCCACCTCCTCCAGGGCCGCGGCCACGCGTCCGGCGGGAATGGCGAAGACGGCCACGTCCACCTCACCGGGAACGTCCGTGACACTCTTGTACGCCTTGCGGCCCAGAATGTCGTCGGCCCTGGGGTTCACCGGGTGGATGTCACCGGCGAAGCCGCCGTCGAGCAGGTTGCGCATCACCGAGTTGCCGATCTTGCCCGGCTCGTTGGAGGCGCCGATGACGGCGACCGCGGAGGGCCGCATCAGCCGCCGCATGGACGCGAGGATCTCCTCGCGGGTGTACGTCCTCCTCGGCACCGGCCTGCTCTCGGCGAGGATCACCCGGATGTCCGCGGCGACCGCGCCGTCCGCCGTCGCGATGACCGGGTTGAGGTCCACCTCCGCGATCTCGGGGAAGTCCGCGACCAGTTCGGACACCCGCCGGATCTGCTCGGCCACCGCCCACCGGTCCACGCCGGCCCGCCCGCGCACCCCGCGCAGGATCTCCGCCGAACGGATGGAGTCGAGCATCGACAGCGCCTCGCCGGCGGAGACCGGCGCCAGCCGGAAGGTCACGTCCTTCAGCACCTCGACCAGCACTCCGCCGAGTCCGAACGCCACCACCTTCCCGAAGGTCGGATCGGTGACCGCGCCGACGATGACCTCCTGGCCCGGCGGCAGCAACTCCTGCACCTGGACGCCGTCGATGCGGGCCCGCGCGTCGTACGCGCGCGCGTTCTCGATGACCCGGTGGAACGCGGCCCGCACCCGTGCCGCGCCCTCCACGCCCACGACCACCCCGCCGGCGTCGGTCTTGTGCAGGATGTCCGGCGAGACGATCTTCAGGACCACCGGCCCGCCGAACCGCGCCGCCGCGGCCACCGCCTCGTCCACGTCGGTCGCCAGCGCCTCGCCCGGTACGGCGATCCCGTACGCGTCGGCGATCACCTTGCCCTCGGGCGCGGTCAGCGCGGTACGGCCCCCGGCCCGCACGGAGTCGAGGAGGGAGCGCACCGTGAGCACCCGGTCTTCGGCCATCACCTCAGATCACCCCGTTCGACTTCAGCAGGCGCAGTTCCTCGTCGCCGAGGCCCAGTTCGCCGGCGTAGACCTCTTCGTTGTGCTCGCCGAGGAGCGGTGAGCCGGTCACCTCGACGGGGGAGTCGGAGAGCTTGAGGGGGCTGCCGACGGTCACGAACTCGCCCCGCTCGCGGTGCGGGACGCGGACCACCATCTCGTTGGCGGCCAGCGAGGCGTCCTCGATGATCTCCTTGGTGGACAGGATGGGGCCGCACGGGATGTCGTGCGCGTTCAGCCGTTCCAGCACCTCCCACTTGGGGAGCGTGGCCGACCACTCCTCGATGAGCTGGAACATCTTGTTCAGCTTCGGCAGCCGGGCCTCGGGCGTCGCCCACCCGGGGTCCTCGGCGAGTTCCGGCCGGCCGATCAGCTCGGTGATCGGCTGCCACCCGACGGGCTGGACGATGACGTACACGTAGTCGTTCGGGCCGCCCGGCGCGCACCTGACCGCCCAGCCGGGCTGGCCGCCGCCGGAGGCGTTCCCGGACCGGGGGACCTCCGCGCCGAAGTCGTCGTTGGGATATTCGGCGAGCGGCCCGTGTGCCAGGCGCTGCTGGTCGCGCAGCTTCACCCGGCACAGGTTGAGCACGGCGTGCTGCATGGCCACGTTGACCCGCTGCCCGCGCCCGGTGCGCTCGCGCTGGAACAGAGCCGCGAGGATCCCCGCCACGGCGTGCACACCCGTCCCCGAGTCCCCTATCTGGGCTCCCGTCGCCAGCGGCGGGCCGTCCTCGAAACCGGTGGTCGACATCGACCCGCCCATGGCCTGCGCGACGACCTCGTACGCCTTGAAGCCGGTGTACGGGCCGTCCCCGAACCCCTTGATGGAGGCGTAGACGACGCGTGGGTTGATCTCCCGGATGCGGTCCCAGGTGAACCCCATCCGGTCGACCGCGCCGGGGCCGAAGTTCTCGACCATGACGTCCGAGCGCCGGATCAGCTCGGTGAGGATCTCCTTGCCGCGTTCGGTCTTGGTGTTCAGCGTGATGCTCCGCTTGTTGCAGTTGAGCATCGTGAAGTAGAGGGAGTCGACGTCCGGCAGGTCCCGCAGCTGCCTGCGGGTGATGTCCCCGGCCGGCGCCTCCAGCTTGACGACGTCGGCGCCGAGCCAGGCGAGCAGCTGGGTGGCGGACGGCCCGGACTGGACGTGGGTCATGTCCAGGACGCGGATGCCGGCCAGGGCTTTGGCGGGCGTTCCAGTCATGCGGGCCACCTCACTTGTACATGGTCTGGTTCATGGTTCCGGGGGCGTACGCGTCCGGGTCGACCCAGACGTTGACCAGCGACGGCTTGCCGGACTCGCGGGCCCGGCGCAGGGCGGGGCCGATGTCGGCCGGGTCGCGGACCTCCTCGCCGTGGCCGCCGAGGATCTGTGCGAACTTGTCGTACGGGACGTCGCCGAGGGTGTTGCCGACCCGCTCGCGGTCCTTGCCGTACTTGGCGGCCTGGCCGTAACGGATCTGGTTCATCGAGGAGTTGTTGCCGACGATGCCGACGAACGGGAGGTCGTAGCGGACGAGGGTCTCGAAGTCCCAGCCGGTGAGGGAGAAGGCGCCGTCCCCGAAGAGGGCGACCACCTCCTTGTCGGGGCGGGCCTGCTTGGCGGCGAGGACGAACGGGATGCCGACGCCGAGGGTGCCGAGGGGGCCCGGGTCCATCCAGTGGCCCGGCGACTTGGGCTGCACCACCTGCCCGGAGAAGGTGACGATGTCGCCGCCGTCGCCGATGTAGACCGAGTCCTCGGTGAGGAAGTCGTTGATCTCGGCGACCAGCCGGTAGGGGTGGATGGGGGAGGCGTCGGAGCGCAGCTGCGGCAGCCGCTTCCCGATCGCCGTCTGCTCGGCCGTACGCAGTTCGTCCAGCCATTCCTTGCGCCTGGACGCGCCGCCGTCGACCCGGCCGGACGCGGCCTCGGTGACGGACTTCAGGACCAGGCCGGCGTCGCCGACGATGCCGAGGCCGATGTCGCGGTTCTTGCCGACGGTCCGGTAGTCGAGGTCGATCTGCACGACCGTGGCGTCCGGCGAGAGGCGTTTGCCGTAGCCCATGCGGAAGTCGAAGGGCGTGCCGACGATCACGATGACGTCGGCGTGGGAGAAGGCGTACCGGCGGGAGAGCTGGAAGTGGTGCGGATCGCCCGGCGGGAGGGTGCCGCGTCCCGCGCCGTTCATGTACGCGGGGATGTTCAGGGTGCGCACCAGCTCGGTCGCCGCCTCGGTGCCCCGGGTCGTCCAGACCTGGCTGCCGAGCAGGATCGCGGGCTTCTCCGCGTGCACCAGCAGATCGGCGAGCCGCTCGATCGCCTCCGGGTCGCCGGCCGAGCGGGTCGACGCCCGGTAGCCGCCGGCCCGCGGGACGCGGGCCCTGGCGACCGGCACCTTCGCGTCGAGTACGTCCCGGGGTATCTCCAGGAACGAGGAGCCGGGCGCGCCGTGGTAGCACTCGCGGAAGGCCATCGACACCATGTCGG
Organism: Streptomyces sp. NPDC042638; assembly: GCF_040647235.1. Taxonomy (NCBI): domain Bacteria; kingdom Bacillati; phylum Actinomycetota; class Actinomycetes; order Kitasatosporales; family Streptomycetaceae; genus Streptomyces; species Streptomyces sp. NPDC042638. Next base: position 8,416 of record NZ_JBEZBT010000099.1, on the reverse strand, counting down.
CGGCGCGTGCCGTGTCCGGCACGGTGGCCGCGAACTTGGTGATGGGGGCCATCATGTCGACGTGCGGCAGGTCCTGGAGGGAACCCATCCTGTGCTGGGTGAGCGCCCCCTGACCGCCGATCAGCAGCATCGGGGACTCCGCCCGGAAGGCGTTGGCGACCCCGGTCACGGCGTCGGTCGTCCCCGGACCGGCCGTGACGACCGCGCAGCCCGGCCTGCCGGTGATGCGGGCATAGCCGTCGGCGGCGTGGGCGGCGACCTGCTCGTGACGTACGTCGACGACCTCTATCCCCTCGTCCACGCAGCCGTCGTAGATGTCGATGATGTGGCCGCCGCACAGGGTGTAGATGCGGTCGACCCCTTCGGCCTTCAGTGCCTTGGCAACGAGATGGCCACCGGAGATGGCGTCCTGGGTGTCGTCGGGCATGACGAAGTCCTGTCCCTTCCTCGGGGGTTCGGGCGGCGCGCGGTGCACTGGACGCGTATGGCGTCAGGCCGTATGCGGTAGATTGCATACAGTCGACGAATACTGTATGAAGCTTGTTATCCCGCATTCGATGGGTGGTGTCCAGGGGGCGTTCACACTTTTCGGTCATCCGAGCCCGGTCGGTTCCGGACACCCAGGTCGCTCGCGATCACCCCGCAGACAGGAGCCGGAATGGACCTGTACGAACACCAGGCGCGACAGCTCTTCGCGGACCACGGCATCCCGGTGCCGCGGGCCGAGGTCACCGCATCGCCCCAGGGAGCCCGCGAGATCGCCCGCCGGCTCGGCGGCCGGGCCGTGGTCAAGGCGCAGGTGCGGACGGGCGGACGGGGCAAGGCCGGGGGAGTCCGTCTCGTCGCCGGCCCCGCCGCCGCCGAACTGACGACCCGCCAGATCCTCGGCACGGACATCAACGGGCACCGGGTCGGCAAGGTGATGCTCGCCGAACCGGTCGACGTGGCCGAGGAGTTCTACGTCTCCTACGTGCTGGACCGGGCAGCCGGCGGTTTCCTCGCCATCGCCTCCGCGCAGGGCGGCATGGAGATCGAGGAGGTGGCCGCGCGTCACCCGGAGGCGGTCGCGCGCATCCCCGTCGACCCGGCCGAGGGTGTCACCTCCGCCAAGGCCGGCGAGATCGCGAGCGCCGCCGGGCTGCCGCCGCAGACCGCCGACGTCCTCATCCGGCTGTGGCAGGTGCTGGTCGGCGAGGACGCCCTGCTGGTGGAGGTCAACCCGCTGGTGCGCACCGCGCAGGGACGCGTCCTCGCCCTGGACGGCAAGGTCACCATCGACGACAACGCCCGCTTCCGGCACAGCCGTTGGACGGCCGAGGACGAGGAGCGCCTGGATCCGCTGGAGGCGGCCGCCGCGGAGCGCGGGCTGGCCTGTGTCAGGCTCGACGGAGAGGTCGGGGTCATCGGCAACGGCGCCGGTCTGGTCATGTCGACCCTGGACGCCGTCGCCGGCTGCGGTGCCCGCCCCGCCGACTTCCTCGACATCGGGGGCGGGGCGTCCGCCGAGGTGATGGCCGACGGCCTCTCCGTGGTCCTCTCCGACCCTGCAGTGAAATGCGTCCTGGTCAACGTCTTCGGCGGGATCACCGCCTGCGACGCGGTCGCCGAAGGGATCGTGGCGGCCGTGGACACCGTCCGGCTCACCAATCCACTCGTCGTGCGCCTCGACGGCAACAACGCCGCGCGCGGACGGGCGATCCTCGGCGAGCGCGCGCATCCGTTCGTCGAGCAGGCCACCACCATGGACGGCGCCGCCCGCCGGGCCGCCGAACTCGCCCACAGCGCCTGAGGAGCCGGGACATGGCCATCCACCTCACCAAGGAGAGCAGGGTTCTGGTCCAGGGCATGACCGGGGGCCAGGGCATGCAGCACACCCGGCGCATGCTCGCGTCCGGCACGCGCGTCGTCGGCGGGGTCAACCCGCGCAAGGCCGGGCGGACGGCCGACTTCGACGGACAGGCCGTGCCCGTCTTCGGCTCGGTCGCCGACGGCGTGCGGTCGACCGGAGCGGACGTCACCGTCGTCTTCGTGCCGCCCGCCTTCGCCAAGGCGGCCGTCACCGAGGCCGTCGACGCCCGAGTCCCGCTGGCCGTCGTCATCACCGAGGGCATCCCGGTCCACGACACGGTCGCCTTCACCGCGTACGCGCGGCGCAACGGCACCCGGATCATCGGACCCAACTGCCCCGGTCTGATCAGCCCCGGGCAGTCCAACGCCGGCATCATCCCCGCCGACATCGCCAAGCCCGGCGCGGTCGGACTGGTCTCCAAGTCGGGCACGCTCACCTACCAGCTCATGCACGAACTGCGCGACACCGGCTTCTCCACCTGCGTCGGCATCGGCGGCGACCCCGTCGTCGGCACCAGCCACATCGACTGCCTCAGCGCCTTCCAGGACGACCCCGACACCGAGCTGATCGTCCTGATCGGGGAGATCGGCGGGGACGCGGAAGAACGGGCCGCCGCCTACATCCGCGACCACGTCACCAAGCCCGTCGTCGGCTACATCGCCGGGTTCACCGCACCCGAGGGCCGGACCATGGGGCACGCCGGCGCGATCGTCTCCGGCTCCACGGGGACGGCCCGCGCCAAGCAGCAGGCCCTTGAGGCGGCCGGCGTCCGGGTCGGCCGCACCCCGACCGAGACGGCCCGGCTGGCAGCGGCGACACTCCGCGCCGGCTGACGACCGCCCACCGCGCGGCGGTGCCGAGTTTCGTCCATCACGCGTCCCGCACCCCCGCCCGGGGCGGCCCTGCTGGTCACGGCGACACGCGCCGCCGACCGACGGCCGCACGCCGCGCGGCGCAACGCGGTTCCTGCACCACGGTTCCCGCGGCCCGACCGACACGCCCCGGCTGGTCACGGCCGACGGCCGCCCGCCGCTCGCCGCGCGGTGGTACCGAGGTTCGTCCACCGCGCGTCCCGCACCCCCGCCCGGGACGGCCCGGCTGGTCACGGCGACACGCGCCGCCGACCGACGACCGCACGCCGCGCGGCGCAACGCGGTTCCTTCACCACGGTTCCCGCGGCCCGACCGACACGCCCCGGCTGGTCACGGCCGACGGCCGCCCGCCGCTCGCCGCGCGGTGGTACCGAGGTTCGTCCACCGCGCGTCCCGCACCCCCGCCCGGGACGGCCCGGCTGGTCACGGCGACACGCGCCGCCGACCGACGACCGCACGCCGCGCCACAGCCCGGCCCCATCACCGACCCCGCCCCGACCGTGCACCGAGAGCGGAGCTGACGTATGCCACCCATCCTCACTCCCGGCCCTCCGCCGCCGGGCCTTCCGGCCGCCGCGCTGCTGAAACCCGGCACGGCCTACGCCGACGCCTGGCGGCGCTGCCTCGTCGCCGCGCCCGAGGCCTTCCGGGACGACCGTGTCCTCAACCTCTGGGGCGCCGCCTGGCGGCCCGACGGGCGCACGCTCCCCGCCACGACCCCGGTCGACGGCACGCCGATCGCCGGGGCCCCGCGCCTCGACGGCGCCGCCGCCCAGCACGCCGTACGCGCCGCCCTCGACCAGCACCGCGCCTGGCGGCACGTCGCACTGCCCGAACGGCGGGCGCGGATCGCCGCCACCCTGGACGCGCTCACCGCCCACCGCGACCTGCTCGCCCTGCTGCTCGTCTGGGAGATCGGCAAGCCCTGGCGGCTCGCCCTCGCGGACGTGGACCGGGCGATCGACGGCGTGCGCTGGTACGTCGACGGCATCGGGCCCATGCTCGCCCGCCGGACCCCGCTGGACGGCCCCGTCTCCAACATCGCCAGCTGGAACTATCCGATGAGCGTGCTCGTGCACGCCGCCCTCGTCCAGGCCCTGGCGGGCAACGCCGTCATCGCCAAGACCCCGACCGACGGCGGTGTGGCGTGCCTCACCCTCGCCGCCGCGCTGGCCGCCCGCGAAGGAGTGCCGCTCACCCTGGTCGGCGGCAGCGGCCGGGAGCTGAACCAGGCACTGGTGCGGGCGCCGGAGATCGGCTGCGTGTCCTTCGTCGGAGGCCGCGACACGGGCGCCGCCGTCGCCACCGACGTCGCAGACCTGGGTAAACGGCACATTCTCGAACAGGAGGGCCTGAACACCTGGGGCATCTGGAACTTCTCGGACTGGGCGGCACTCACCGCCGTCATCCCCAGACTCTTCGACTACGGCAAACAGCGCTGCACCGCCTACCCGCGCTTCGTCGTCCAGCGCTCCCTGTTCGACGCGTTCCTCGGCGCGTACCTGCCGGCGGTCCGGGGTGTCCGTGTGGGCCATCCGCTCGCCGTGGCGGACCCCGCCGATCCACCGCCCGAGCTGGACTTCGGTCCGCTGATCAACGCCGCGAAGGCCAAGGAGCTGACCGACCAGGTGGCCGAGGCCGTCGACCGGGGCGCCGTACCGCTGTACCGCGGCCGGCCCGACGGCTCGCGCTTCCTGCCGGGCCAGGACACCTCTGCCTACGTCCAGCCGATCACCCTCCTCAACCCGCCGCCGTCCTTCCCGCTGCACCACGCGGAGCCCTTCGGTCCGGTCGACACGATCGTCCTGGTCGACACCGAGGCCGAACTGCTGGCCGCCATGAACGCGTCGAACGGCGCCCTGGTGGCCACGCTCGCCACGGACGACCGGGCCGCCTACGACCGGCTCGCCCCGCAGATCCGCGCCTTCAAGACGGGGTACGGCGTTCCCCGCTCCCGCGGCGACCGGGACGAACTGTTCGGCGGGTTCGGCGCGTCCTGGCGCGGCGCGTTCGTCGGCGGCGACCTCCTGGTGCGGGCGGTCACCCGCGGTCCGGCGGGGGAGCGGCTGCCCGGGAACTTCCCGGAGTACCAGCTCATGCCCTGACCCTCACGGTGGGTGCGGGCCCTCTCGCCATCCGTGCGCAGGCGGCGAGGCGGCGGCCCGGCTCGGCCCGGGCCGCCGCCCGAGGGGCGGATACGCAGGTGAAACGCACCCCGAAACCTTGGTATTGTTGTCCATGTCGCCGCCGGGAACACCTCGCGCAAGGCGACAGACACCTGGTCCGGGTGGCGGAATGGCAGACGCGCTAGCTTGAGGTGCTAGTGCCCTTTATCGGGCGTGGGGGTTCAAGTCCCCCCTCGGACACAACGATTGACGATACGGTGACGAGGGCCCCGACCTAACGGTCGCGGTCCTCGTTGCGTGTTCGTAGCTGATGATGGCCCAGGGCGTCGTAGAGCGGGCCTCTCTTCTCGGCGGCGGCAGTCCGGATGTGCTGTGCAATGTGCCCAAGACTCTCAGTGATCGAACGATCGCGGCGATGTCGGCGCGCGTCGACGCCGTCGGCGGTATGCCGCCCGGCCCGGCCGCGGCCCGGGACCGCCACGTACCGGGACGTCCGCGTGGGTGGGCACCCCTGGCCGTGGTTGTGCCACGAGCGGGCCGGGTACTCGGGTGCAGCCACCGTGAGGGGCGCCCGCAGGAGCCCAGGCCGTCACGGCTCGACGGTTGCGGGGCCCCCGGCGTCCTACGTCCCCTCTGCGAGGCCTCCGATGAGCCGTCTCTTCTCGCCGCTCACCCTTCGCGGCACGACCTTTCCGAACCGGGCCTGGGTGGCCCCCATGTGCCAGTACAGCTCGGTCGACGGCTATCCGCAGGACTGGCATCTGGTCCATCTCGGCTCCCTGGCACGCGGCGGGTCCGGCCTGGTCATGCAAGAGGCCACGGCAGTGGAACCCGAAGGCCGGATCACCCCTTCCGACGCCGGCATCTGGGATGACGGGCAAGCCGCCGCGTACAAGCGGATCACCGACTTCGTCCATGGGCAGGGGGCCATCGCCGGCATCCAGATCTCCCATGCCGGCCGCAAGGCGTCGACGGCATCGCCCTGGGAGGGTGGCGGGTACGTCGAACCGGAGGCGGGAGGATGGCAGACGGTGGCACCGTCACCGCTGCCGTTCGGGGACTGGCCGGCCCCACATGAGCTCGGCGCGCACGACATCCGCGCACTGGTCCGGGCCTTCGGCGAGGCCGCCGCGCGGGCGCTGTCCGCCGGCTTCGAGGTCCTGGAGATCCACGCCGCCCACGGCTATCTGCTGCACCAGTTCCTGTCACCGCTGTCCAACCACCGCGGCGACGAGTACGGAGGCGACCTCGACGGGCGCAGCCGCTTCCTCGTCCAGGTCACCGACGCCGTACGGGCGCAGTGGCCGGAGGACCGCCCGCTGTTCGTACGCTTCTCGGCCACGGACTGGGCCGACGGCGGCTGGACGCCGGAGGAGACGGTCGAGCTGTCGCGGCACCTGGTGGCCCACGGCGTCGATCTGGTGGATGTCACCAGCGGCGGCCTCGTCCACAACGCCCGTATCGAAGTGGAGCCCGGCTACCAGGTTCCCTTCGCCCGAGCCGTCCGCGAGGGCGCGGCCCTGCCCGTCTCCGCGGTCGGCCTGATCACCGCACCGGAGCAGGCCGACCAGATCCTCGTGGATCGCTCGGCCGACGCGATCATGCTCGCGCGCGAACTGCTGCGCAACCCGACCTGGCCGCTCCGCGCGGCCCACGTGCTCCGTGACGACGTCCCGTGGCCGAAGCAGTACGAGCGTGGCCGCCCACGTCACGGCTGAGGCATCCGGGAATGGCGCGCCAGCATCTGAACGATCTCGATCACGCCCTGGAGCGGTTGGAGAGAGGTGTCCACGGGCGCTGCGAGCAATGTGGTGAGCCGATCCCGACGGGACGCCTCGAAGTTCGCCCGGCGGCGAAAACCCGCGTGAGCTGCGCGTCTGTAGCTCGTTGAAGCGTGCATGGTCGAGGGCGCGGCATGTCGTCCTGCCCCAACTCGTCATGCCTCTGTATCAGTGGGTTCTGCGAGTGACTCGCCGGAAGCACCGCTCATGCGGCAGTCGGCAGAGCGGCGATCGGGTCTGCTGCCATCCTCGTTGGCAGCCCGGTTGGCGTCCTGGTCGGAGGTCCCCCCGAGACCGCTCCGCTCCATTGCGAGCCCTCGCGCGCTCGGTGTCGTCCTTCTTGCTCCCGGGTTCGGGCGCGATGGTCACTTCTTCTGCTACGACAGGACCCGGCAGCGCTCCGTCACCGGGTGCCGCGCGGGCGAGGAGCCTACCGTGGGAGAGGGTCCCGGTGTCGGCCCCGCCGACCGGCCGGTCGTTCACGCAGGGGGCGGAAGGAGGCACGAGATGTCCGATGCGATACGGGACACCACGGCCCGGCGCGTACGACATTTCGTCGACGCCGGATATCCCGACGCCGGGCCCGTCGAGGCGGCGGTGGAGGGAGCCGTCTACCGGCTCGGGGACGGAACGGTGGCCAAGGTGTGGGAGCGCCGACGGGGATCCGAACTGCGGCGGATGCAGCGTTTCTACGCCGATGCCGCGGCGCACCTGCCGTTCGGCTCCCCGGAGATCCTCGCCGTCGAGGACATCGACGGTGTCCCGATGACCGTGGAGCGGGAGCTGACCGGCGAGCCCTTGGCGGGCAGGATCCGCACCGACGACCCGGACGAGGTGCTGCCCGAAGCGGTCGACTGCCTGGTCGGCGTGCTGCGCGCCCTCGCGGACGCCCATGACGTCGACGAGGTCAAGCACCTTCCTGTGCTGGACGAGGAACGCCCGCTGTGGGAAGGCCACACCACTTTCGGATCCGCCCTGGCGGACCTGGTGGACCGGCGGGTCAGCCGGTGCGCGGACCGGCTCTCCACGCATGTCCGCGACTTCGACGACACGCGCGCCCGGCTGCTTCGGAAGCTGCGCTCGCTGCCCCGTGCCGACGAGGCGGTCGTCCACGGTGACGTCTTCCCGGAGACCGTGCTGGTGGACGACGACCTGCGGCCGCTCGCCCTCGTGGACTACGGCTTCCTGTCCACGGGCGGGGACCCCCGGTTCGACGCCGCCGTGGCCGCGGCCATCTTCCCGGCGGGCACCGAGCACGCCCCGGAGATCACCCGGCAGCTCACCACGAGGTTCGCCGACGAGTTCGGCTACGCGGTCGACGACCTCCTGCTGTACCGGGCCGCCTATGCGATGGCCACGAGCGACGCCTTCGCGCCGGGCGGCGGTGACGAGCACTTCGCCTGGTGCGTCAATGTGCTCGAGGACCCGGCCGTCGCCGAGTCCCTGCACCGGTGACGCACAGCGGGCAGCCGGGCAGCCGGGCAGCCGGGAAGTTCCGGTGACGGTGTGTGCGGTGCCCTACGATCCCGAGCGGATCCAGGGGCACATGGCCCTTTCGGGTCATGACCGTGCTGACCCTGCTCCTGTTCGAGTCGGGCATGGAGGAGACCATCGTCGGCCGCGGCTGAGCAGCCACTTCCACCAGCGGCCAGGTGGGTGTCAAAGACGCGCTTGCGAGCGAGCGATTTTCATCGGCTGCGCTCAGCAGTGTTCCGGGCGCCGGGATGTCCGAGCTAGTGCTCTGACCACATAGGTTCGCCGGGTTGGCGGTCATGACGGTTGGATGTG
>NZ_JBEZBT010000098.1:0-13402 GCF_040647235.1 Streptomyces sp. NPDC042638 | reverse complement strand
ACAGCACCAGGACGGCGACCGCGACCCACCAAAGAATCTTGACGGCGAAACCGGCACCGAAAAGTATCAGCGCCAGAAGAAGAACAAGCAGCAACGGAACCATAGTTATTAACCTCCTGAACGGCGTGTGCCCCGCGATTCCTCCTTCACTCCCCGGTGGCGCCTTGTTTGTGCAGAGCACTCTGAGGCATGGCAGGAGGCACGACGGAGATGGCGCAAAATGGCAGATGGACGCATACACCGGCGAGCCCGTGGCACACGAGCAGTGATCACCAGTCCCGTGGGGCCGGGCACCCAGCCGGCCCGGGACGCCCCCGCCGAGCCAAGGGAGATTCGACGTGTCGCAGGTGGAAGAGTCCATCGAGGTCAACGTCCCCGTCCGCACCGCCTACAACCAGTGGACCCAGTTCGAGGACTTCCCCCAGTTCATGGACGGTGTCGAGCGCATCGAACAGCGCACCGCCACCCTCACCCACTGGAAGACGAAGATCGACGGCGTCGAGCGGGAGTTCGATGCGGAGATCACCGAACAGATTCCCGACGAGCGGGTCGCCTGGACCACCGTCGGCGGAGAGGCCAAGCAGGCCGGTGTCGTCACCTTCCACTACATCGACGACAACACCACCAAGGTCATGCTCCAGCTCCACCACGAGCCCCACGGTCTGGCCGAGACCGTCGGCGACAAGCTCGGCCTCGTCAAGCGGCAGGTCACCGGCGACCTGAAGCGGTTCAAGGAGTTCATCGAGTCCCGCGGCGGCGTGGAGAGCGGCGCCTGGCGCGGCGAGGTCTGAACCGCCACGCTCTCCGGCGCCGCAGGGCCGGCCGGTCACCTTTGCGCTGACCGACCGGCCCCCCGTATCAGCTGGACAGTCGTCGCTCGCGCTGCCGCTGTGACGGCGTCCGCCGGAATGCGCTCCTATCATCGGGGGCTGTACCTGCTCGGCGAGAGGTGAAGGCAGCTGAGGTGTTCTCGGTAGACGTCCGGCCGGACGGACAGGCTAGTGTGTTGGCTCTGCGGGGGGAGCTGGACCATCACAGCGTCGTTCAGCTGCGGGAAGCAGCGGACGCGATCCTGTCTCGGCCGCGCCCGGCGATGCTGGTGGTGATCGACTGCACCGCCCTGGAATTCTGCGACTCCTCCGGCATCGGCGGTCTGATCAGCGTGTACCAGCGGCTGTCTGTGCACGGGGGCACGCTGCGTCTCGCGGCGGTGCCCGGATCGGTGGCACGGGTTTTCAAACTGACAGGCCTGGAACACGTCATCTCCGTGTACTCCACGGCTGACGCTGCCCTCATCGCCGGCAGTGGTATGCAGGATTCCTCCGCCGAGGGCACACCGTCCTCGGTTCATGCGGCGAGTGAGAGGTAGCAGGGTGATGACCCGCGTTCCCAACCAGCAGCCTCTTCGGGCCGCCGATTCCGACGCCGGCCGGTCCGCGGCGCCGGAATCGGCAGAGGAGCATGACCTACGGTCCCTGTTCGGCCGGTCGACGGCCGTGTTCGCCTCCCTGGCGGGACCCGCGCACATGCTGGAGGCGGCCAACGCCGCCTTCTACACCGCCATCGGCGGAGGAGCCCGGGTCCGCACCGGGGTCCCGCTCGGTCAGCTGATGCCCGAACTCGTCCAGCAGGGTTTCATCGCGCTGCTCGACAAGGTCTACCGCACCGGTGAGCCGTACACGGGGCACGACGCCCGCGTGATGCTCGGCACCGGCTCCAGTGCACGTGAGGCGTTTTTCGACTTCATCTACGAGCCCCGCCTCGACGCAGGTGGCAACGTCATGGGCGTGCGGGTCATCGGCGTGGAAACGACCCAGGTCAAGCACGCCCAGCGGCTGACAGCGGAGCACCGCGCCCTGCTGGAGCAGATCGCCCGCCAGGCCCCGCTGGAGCAGGTCCTGGAAGGCATGGCCCGCACCATCGAGGACCTCGCCCCCGAGGAGGTCCTGGTCTCCGTCCTGCTCGCCGACGCTGACGGCCGGCACCTGCGCCACGGCACCGCGCCGAGCCTGCCCGACTTCTACAACCAGGCCATCGACGGGATCGCGACCGGTGACGGCGTCGGCTCCTGCGGCACCGCGGCGCACCGGCGCGAGATGGTCATTGTCAGCGACATCGCCACGGACCCCTACTGGGACGATTTCCGCGATCTGGCCGATGCCGCCGGTCTCGCGGCCTGCTGGTCCACCCCGATCCTCGGCAGGGACCATTCCCTGCTGGGCACTTTCGCGATGTACCACCGTGTCCCCAGAGAACCGCAGGAGTCAGACCTGGCCCTGGCGCGCGTGTTCGCCGACACGGCGGCCCTCGCCATCGAACGCCACCAGGCCGAACAAGCCCGCCTCGCGGCCGAGCGGCGCGAGAAGGCCGCCCGCGATGACCTGGCCTTCCTGCTGGAAGCCAGCACGTCGCTCTCCCTGGACCTGGACTACACCCAGACCCTGCAGCGCCTGGCCGTCTCCTGCGTCCCGGGCCTGGCACCGATGTGCGCGGTCGACGTCGTCGACGGCGGCCGGGTGCGCCGTATCGCCACCGTCGCTCCCACCGCCGACGGTGAGAAACTCCTCGCCTCCCACATCCCGGTGTACGACGCCGACGACGACGCCGTGGCCCGTGTGCTTGCCTCCGGCCACAGTGAGGTGGCCCGCCGCACCCCCACCGGGCCCGGCCCCTGGCAGGAACTCGAAGTCACCGGCTACCTGTGCGTCCCCCTCCTCGACCGGGGCCGCGCCTTCGGCACTCTGACCCTGCTGACCACCGGCGAGCACAGTTTCGACGGCCACACCGTCGCCCTGGCGGAAGAACTCGCGCGCCGCGCCGCGTCGGCCGCCCTCAACGCCCGCCAGTACACGCAGCGCGTCAGCCTCGCCCGCGACCTGCAAGCCGGCCTCCTCCTCCCCCAGGTCCCCACCCTCCCCGCAGCCGAACTCGCCACCTACTACCACCCTGCCGGCGAAGGACTCGACGTCGGCGGCGACTTCTACGACGTCTTCCCGGTGAACGAGGACACCTGGGCGTTCATGCTCGGCGACGTCTGCGGACGCGGTGCCATCGCCGCCACCACCACCGCTCTCGTCCGTCACACCGCCCGCGCCGTCGCCTCTCTCCTCCCTGGCCCCGACACCATCGTCCAGGCCGTCAACAAGGCCCTCCTCGACCGTCCGGAAAGCCACGGAACGGGCTTTGTCACCCTCATCTACGGACACCTCACCCCGGCCCCCGGCGGCGGGCTGGACATCACCCTCGTCCGTGCCGGCCACACCCTGCCCCTCCTCATCGACAGCCGGCACGCCGTGCGCACCGTCGACGTCGACGGCTCCCTCATCGGCATCAGCGCGACACCGCGCCTGACCAGCCACCGCCTGCACCTGAAGCCGACGGAAACCCTGCTGCTCTACACCGACGGCATCACCGAAGCCCGCGACAGCACAGGACAGCAGTTCGGCGAGGAGCGCCTCGCCCACGCCCTGAGCGCCGGCCTCGGCACCAGGCCCCACACCCCACAGGCCATCGTCGACGCCCTCATCGCTGCGGTGCACACCTTCACAGGCCCCAACGACATAGACGACGACCAAGCCGCCCTCGTCCTCACCGCAACCACGGAAACCGAGGCCTCGTCTGACAAGTAGCGGCCTTCCGAGGGCTTCGCCGCTCTCGGTCCAGCGCGCCGCCCGCGCAGCTGGACGTCGTTCCTCGCCGGGCGCCCCGCGACCCGGTCAGCAGGCGGACTGAGTGGGTGTGGAGACTGTGGTGATGTTTTCAGGGAAGTGGGGCGGGCAGAGAACTCGCCAAGGACGTGGAGTGGACTTTATGGACCTGGCGGGGCAAGACGAGGGTCACGAGCCACGCGCAGACCGTCTGGCATCGGTCTCCGCCGCGTTCGAGGGCAGTGAGGAGATCGCCGCCGCCCGGGACATGGCCCACGCTTTCCTGACCTCCTTGCAGGCTGTTCATGGGATACCGGTGTCGAACCGGGCGATGGGCATGGTGCAGCTGGTCGTCAGCGAGCTGGTGACCAACGCCCGTAAGTACGCGCCCGGCCCCTGTTTGCTGACGCTCGAGGCCCACGACGGCGCGGTCGAGGTGTCCGTGTGGGACAGCGGCACGACACTGCCGGCGGTGATGGCGCCGGACCCGGGCCGGGTCGGTCAGCACGGCCTGGAGATCGTCATGGCGGTGTGCCGGAGCTTCGAGGTGCATCGTGAGCCCGTCGGCAAGCGCATCAAGGTGGCTGTCGTCCTGGCCGACGACCCGGGCGGAGCCGCGGCCGGCCACCAGGTGATGTGATCACACGCTCACGCCCACCCGGACTCCCCGGGCGTCGGCCCACCCCGGCTCCCGGACCTCGGCCCGCCCCCGGTCCCAGGCGTCGGCCCAGCCGGTCCCGCCGGCTCCGGCCGCGGACAGGAGCCGAGGCCCGTCTTCCCGGCCAGGATGATCATGCGTCGCCCGGATCGGCTGCACCGCCCCCGTCCCCGCCCCGGGCACACCTCCGTCAGACGCCGGACCTGCGCGCGCCCGAAGGCCATACGACGTCGACGGTCAGGCCGGCCGAGCGGGCGGCGGCCACGGTGTCCGCCGTGCCGCCACCACGGCCGGTGGGCGCGCTGCCGTCCCAGACGGCCAGGAGACGGTCCGCGCCCTGAAGCAGGCGGACGTTGGCCGCTTCGTAGGCCGCGCGCCCCGCGTGCTCGTACGGCATGATCACGACCTCGTCGGCGGCCTCGCACAGCGCGTCGAAGGTGACGAGGTGTGTCGGCTCCACCACCGCTTCCCGGTAGTCCCTGGACGGGATGATCACCGCGAGCCGGCCGCCGAGGGCCAGGATCTCCTCGGCGAAGAGGACGTCGGCGCCCCGGGCCAGACAGGAACGCCCCACGAGCGCGTCGCCGCGCAGACCGACCAGCAGTTCGTGCAGGGCCGTACGCACCACCCCGGCCGCCTCATCGGCCAGGTCCATGTGCCCGGTGACGGCGACCGTGACCACGCGCAATCCCCTTTCGGCCCCGGCGGTACGGCCGTCACTCTATCCGGCCGCGCTCCCCGATATGGCCGATCGGGCGGTGCGGACCGTCTGCGGGCCTCACCGAGACATGGCGGCGGCGAACCCCAGGGCGTAGGAGCCGGCGAAGAGGAGGGGGATCCACCGCTCGACCCGGTTCAGCGGCAGATAGACGCGCCAGTCCCTGCCCTCACCGAGGGCGCGCCACTCGGCGGCCACGAAGGTACGGGCCGGCAAGCGCTCCTCCAGCGCGCCGATCACCTCGAACTTGCCCCGGTTCAGCTGATGGTAGGAGCGGACGGTGAACCACCAGGTGACACACATGCCCAGCAGGACCAGCAAGGCCGCCAGGGCCAGGACGACCGGCACCTCGCGGTGGTGTTCCTGGGACAGCCAGGCGCCGAGGAAGGCGAGCAGGGCGGTGTGGAGGGTCAGGAAGAAGGTGTTGGCGAGATTGCGCCGGGCACTGACCCGGTCGGCCATCTCCACGCACAGCTTGTACTGCTCGAAGATCGCGGCGTGATAGATGGCCCTCGCGTCGCGATAGTCCTCCGCGCCGATACCGTCGTTCCACAGTGAGTCACCGATTTCGGCCATGGCGGCATCCCCCCGTAGTCGTCAGGCTCGCAACCCTGCTGAGAAGATACGTGCTTTGATCGCATGTCCGGGCACAAACCCCCCTGACAGAAGGTGAGTTGCTTGTCTCGGAACGAACCGCCGGCCGACGACGCCGAGGCCATGCTGTCGATCCCGCCGGAGAGGTTACGGAGGCATCCCCGACTGCTGTACGTCCGGCGCGCGAGCGAGGCCGCCGCGAAGGCGCTGGCCTATTCCCGGGGCGGGGGCGGGGGCGTACGGACGTACGACGACATCGCGTACCGCTACGTGTGCGCCTGCCCGCAGGTTCCGTTCCTCGGTGTCGAAACCCTGGCGGGCCGCGCTGCGGACGAACGGCGGCGTCAGCGGGTGGGACTGCCTGCCGACCTGGCCCGGCTCGCCGAGCAGCGCGACTTCCTGGCCCACCGGCATCTCGCCCTGCCTGACGGACGGTTCCGGATGGGCATCGAGCGGGGACTGTTGTACGCCATGGCCGAACCCGGGGGTGAGATCGTCGGCAGGTTTCCCCTGGCGGTGCGCCCCCGCGCGCTGGACGGGCTCACCGAGCCGCAGGACGTACGCCCCCAGCCCACCATGGCGGTCCGGCGGCACCTGACCGAGTCGCGTTGGCTGCCCCTGGACGAACTCATCAGGTGTGCCCGCTTTCCCACGATGCGCGAGGCGGCGTCCCGGCTCGTACGCGGTGTCTTCCCCCGCCGGCACCATGTGTTCGTCTCTCACCGCTGGCTGGCGGTCGACCAGCCGGACCCGGACGGCACGCAGGCTCGGCTGGTCGCGTGGCACCTGTTCGCCTCCCTGTGCGAGGCGGTGCACGTCGCCCACCGGCGTGGCCTGCGCGTCCCCCGCCAGGTGGCCCACGCCGCGATGAACATGCCGGTCGGAGTGGCCGGATCGGACCTGGCGGAGTGCCTGCTCGGCGGGGTCCTGCGCGAAGTGCTGGACGACACGTCACTGGCATCGGCGGCCCGGGATCTGGAGCGGGTCGGTATGGACGCGGTCGAACTCGGTTCGGCCGAGGCGTCCGAGGACGCCGGCCTGGAGCACCTGAGTGCCCTGCTCGACGCCTTGCCCTCCCTGCGGCCGCTGCTGGAGCGCATCCACATCTGGTACGACTACACCTGCGTGCCGCAGGCACCACGCAGCCCCGAGGAACAGGAGCTGTTCCGCAAGACCCTCGAGGCGCTGTTCCTGCTGCAGTTCGCCGGGCGCACCCTCGTGCTGCTGGACGACGTCGCCGACTACCTGGGCCGGGCCTGGTGCAGCCTGGAGGCAGCGACCTCGCTGACGTCCACATTGGGCGGGCGCCCGGACGTCCTGCACACAGGGGGGTCGGCACGGCCGTCAGGCCCCGCGACGGACGCGGAGTCGCTGCGCAGTCTGGTGCACGACCGCCAGTTGGTCATCTGGCGCGGGCTGCTCGACACCGAACTGTTCCGGCTGCAGACTCGCGAGGAGTGTGTGAGCCGGCTCGGACTGTCCATGGCGGAGCCGGGCGACCTTCCCTACCTCTACGACCGCATGCTGTCCTTCGCCGTGCCCAACGGCCGTACGAGCCGGCAGTCCCTGGTCACGGGTGTCGTTCCGCTGCCGGACATGGCTGAGGACCGGATCCTGGTCCCGATGCCGGACTACTCGGGGTCCCAGCCGGTCGATGGCGCGCGGCCGGTCCGCGTGATCGGCACGCTCCAGGGGTGGGGCGGCCTGAACCTGCGAGGTTACGTCGAGGAGGGACACGCCGACGCCGGGCCTCCCGACACGTCGCCGTTCTGGCACTTCCCGGCACCGCGTTTCACCGGCCCCGCGCCGACCTGCCACGTCGCGGTCGTCGCCGAGTGCGAGGGAGAAGCGGTGCTCATCTCGTCCTGGGTACGGAGGCATCGGGCGGAGCTGGAGGAGCTGCTGCGGGTCACGGCTGTCTCGGGGAGCTGGACCGCGGTGGACCCCGTTCCCGTGGGGCACCTGCCGCACGGGCGGCTACGGGCCCGGGCCGTCCGGGCCGACGTGTGGGTGGTGGTGGGAAAGTCCGGGCTGGTGGCGAACGACGTGGGCCAGGCATTGTGCCGCGTGGTGTTCGAGGCACGCCTCCCGGCCTTCACCGTGTCCCTGGACATCGCCACGGAGAACGTGGAGCAGGTCGTCGGTGACGTCGCGCCCGGCGCACCGCACAGCGGCCTCCTGTCCGGATGGGGCGCCGGATACGAGCACCCGTCCGGGCTGCTGTACATGCACCTGTACCGCCATCTGCTGCAGTGGGGGGCTTCGGTCCAGTGAGGGTTCCGCATCTTGGGGAGTTCGTCGAAGGGGAGCTGGGGCGTGTGCTGCGTGCCCTCAGCGTGGCCGACCGGGCCGGGGATCACGCCGGCTTCCGCGCACTGTGCCGGCGGCACGCCGACGCACTCGACGCCGACCGGGACGCATGGCTGCGGGTGCCCAGGGAACTGCGGGAGAGCTTCCGCGGCGACATGGACGCCATGCGGCCCTTCATGCTGACGGCTCAGCGGATCGCGCGAGAACTGGACGGGTTGGGCCGTCCCGCGGCGCTGCGCCGACTGGCGGGAGCCGAGGCGCCGGGAAACCCGCTGGAGAAGATCCACGAGGCGGAGGTCCTCGCCGAGGACGGGGAGTTCGAGGCCGCGGACGCACTGCTGCGCGCGCAGCTCGCCGAGGGGGCGGCCGACGACGTCTGGGTGGCATCCATCCACTCCCGGCTGGCCACGCACGCGGCCGTGCGCAACGACCTCGACACAGCGATCGAGCACGCGCGCCGCGCGCACGAACTGGTACGGCGTCGGGGGCACTGGGGCGCGGCACGAGCCGCCGAGGTCCTCGACGACCTGCTCACCGCCCGCGAGCTGCGGCGCGGCACGCTCCATGGACGCCATCTGGGCGCCTGCCGCGAGGCGCTGACGCACGCGCAGCGGCTCAGCGACCGGGCGCTGTTCGCGGAGAGCAACCGGGCGCTGTGGCAGCTCCTCGACGAATTGAACACGTACCCCGAGGAGTCGCCCGCTCTGCGCTTCCTCGGCAAGCTCTGCGGCCTGACGGGGCTGAACCACTTCCACCTGGGCGACCGCGACGCGGCCCGGGCGTGGACACGCAGAGCCCTGCGCGAGTGCAGACTGCGCGGGGACCGCCTCGGCGAGGAGGTCTACGAGGCCAACCTGAAGGAGATCGACCGTAGGGAGTAGCCGGCACGTACGGGTGGGAGCGGCGCGTTCCCGGCCAGAACCGGCGGACCTCGCCGACCGGCCTACCCGGTGCGAGACGTTCCGCGCCGTCGTCCACGCCGACGACGGCAGCCGGTGCGTCGTCGACCACAACGCCCTCGACCGACCGCACATGTGACGATTCCGTGGGGGTACTGGGTCATGGTCGCCCTGACTGGGCGACCTGTGACCAGGGGGTACCTCGTTGAAGGTGAGAACACGCCGTACACGTACGAGACTTGGCGTCGTCTGCGTCGCCGCCGTCACCATGCTGACCTGCACCGGTTCGCCACAGGCGGCGGCTCCGGTGCCGGGGCGGACCGCGACGGCGGCGGAGTTGAGGGACGCGACGCTCGGCTACCGCGCCGACAGCCGGGCGGACAGCCTCGTCGTGGGGGCCACGGCGGCCCCGCCGTACAAGAAGCTGTGGTCCCGGGACTTCGGGACCGTCGTCTCGGCGCCCGTCGCGGTCGGCGACAAGGTGTACGCCGTCGTCAACGCGGACGACGGCACCGAGGGCGGCCCGCGCATGATGCTCGTCGGAGTCCAGGCGGCCACCGGCAAGGACCTGTGGCCGGCCGTCTCCCTGGAGCAGAACGAGCCCCAGGCCGGGGTGTCGTACGGGGGCGGCCTGCTCTACACGCAGACCTCGCGCGGCACGATCGCCGCGTGGGACCCGGCCACCGGTCGGCGAAGGTGGTCGGTGAGCCTGGACTCGGCGTCCATGCAGTACCCGCCCGTCTGGTACGACGGTCTGCTCTACCTGCAGGACGGCCGCGGCACGGCGATGGCGTTGCGCGCCGACACCGGCGCCCGGGTATGGAAGGCACCGCTGTCGGAGTACTCCTGGGCCCCGACCGTCGTCGACGCCTCCGGCGTGTGGATCGGCTTCGACGGCATCGCCTGGCACCACCTCGACCGCAAGACCGGTGCCGAACTGCACCGGTTCGAGGTCCCCGGCGTCTCGGGCGCCTACGGCAACCCGGTCGTGCTGGGCGCGGGCGCGGCCTGGATGCGCAGCAGCGACAGCGACGACGAGACCGTCACCGCCTATGACCGGAAGACGGGAGCGGCCGTGCGGAGGCTGCACGCGGACGCGACCCCGGCCTTCGGCCCGGGACGCGTGTACGTCGCCTACCGCGGCAAGGTCAGAGCGCTCAGCACCAGCACGTACAAAACCGCCTGGACGTACACCAGTTCCGTGAAGGCGGCCACCGTGCGTCTCGTGGCCCATGGCTATGTGTACGTGGAGGACGCCGACGGACGCCTCGTCGTGCTCGACCAGAAGACCGGCAAGCCGGCCTGGTCGTACCGGCGTTACCCGGCGCCGCCGCCCATGTCGCCCATCCTCGCCGAGGACGACTGGCGCGGTTTCGTCGTCCCCGGTATCGCCACGTCCAGGGCCCGTCTCTTCGTCCCCGGCGCCGGAGGCACCCTGATCGCCTTCGGCAAGGGATAGGGCTGGCGCGCCTCCCGGCGGGTCGGCGCGGTGCGTGTCGACGTCGAGGCGGTGCAGCACGGCACCCGCCTCGGCCACGGGGCGGCCACCGCGGCCGAACGCCCTATCGGGACTGCTCGTGCCGGGTGACCGCGGCGCTCAGACCGTGGGCTGCGGTGTTCTCGGCGTCGGTCCTGTGGGCCTCGGCGTCTTCAGAGGCGGCGGCCTCGGCGCTGCGGGGGAACATGACCTTCTCGTACTCGGTGAGCGCGGCCTCGGTGTCGTCGGGGTGCGCGGCGAGAGCCTTGCCCAGTTCGGCGCCGTCGAGCATGGCCAGATTGGCGCCTTCGCCGTTCGGGATCGAGAGGTGGGCGGCGTCGCCGAGCAGGGTCACCCCCGGCACCCGGTCCCAGCGGTGCCCGGTCGGCAGAGCGTAGAGGGGGCGCAGGACGGGCGGCATGTCGCCGTCGGTGATCAGCGCGGTCAGCTCCGGCGCCCATCCGTCGAACTCCCGCGCGATCCGCGCGGTGGCCGCCCTGGCGTCGGTGAAGTCGATGGCGTCGAACCAGTCCTGCGGCTCGGACAGCCCCACGTAGGCGTGCAGGGTGTCGTCCCGCTCCCGGTGAGCGAAGATCGCCCTGTCCGACGCGTGCACGATCATCGTCCCGCCGCCGACCGCCTTCGCGACCGCCGGGTGCCGGGTGTCGGCGGCGAACAGGTAGGTCTCGACGACCGACTTGCCGACGTACACGGGCGTGGCGGTGGAGAGCAGCGGCCGGACCCGTGACCACGCGCCGTCCGCGCCGACCAGCAGGCTGGTGACGACGGTGCCGCCGTCGGCGAACGTCACCTCGTGCCGGCCCTCGCCGACCGTGCGGGTGCCGCTGACCTTGTGTCCCCACCGGACGGTGTCGACCGGGAGTGAGTCGAGCAGGATCTGCCGCAGTTCACCGCGTTGCACCTCGGGGCGTCCCCCCGTACCGTCGTCGGCTTTGTCGAGCAGGACGGTCCCGTCCGGGTCGAGGACCCGCAACGCCTGGCGGCCCTCCAGGATGAGGCCACGGAACTCGTTCACCAACTCAGCTTCCTTGATGGCTAGTTGCCCGTTGTAGTCGTGGATGTCAAGCATCCCGCCCTGCGAACGCGCGGCCGGGGAGGGCTCCGCCTCGTAGACCGTGGCCGGTATTCCGTGGAGGTGCAGGACGCGGGCGAGCGTGAGGCCGCCGAGCCCGGCGCCGATGATCGTGACGTCAGTGGTCATGGGACTTTCCTCCTGATGACGGACCGCTGGGCGGACGGCACCCGGCAGGTCACGCCGGGTGCGCCGCTCCAGAGCGAGTCGGGATGCTGCGATGCCGTTGGCCGGTGCCGTTGCCGGCTCGGCGCCAACGAGTTCCAATGTCCCGGCAGTCACCGACAGATCACCGACGGATCACCGACCACCGCCGACGACCAGCCGACACCGGCCCCGGCCCCGGCCCCGGCCTGCAACGGTGCGACAGCCCGCGCGCTTCGATCACCGCGCTGTTGCCTCGCTGCCGCGACGGCGGCGAGTTCCGTTCGTACGTCGGCCCGGTCTACGTCAGGGCCGCCGGTTCCTGCGTGGACTGGTGGGGCGACATCAACGACGTGCGCTTCGGCAGGTACGGCACCAACTGCGGCTGATCCCGACTGCCGCGGCCGGCGCTGTGGGGGGCTTCGTGACTACGGCCGGGTGGCCCCGCCGACCGGTGCGGGGGCGCGAGTCGGCAAGCGCCGATGAGGCCCTCGACCTGGTCGGGCCGACCGGCGAGGCGGTGGCCGGGCCGGCCTGGTCCGGGTTGAAGAGCGATTGTCAGTGGTGGGTGAGACGGTAGGAACATCGAGTCACGGAAAGAGGGGGAGCTGCCATGTCCGGGAGCCAGAACTACATCAACCACGTCGCTCTTGTGCTGGATGCCAGTTCGTCCATGTCGCACCTGAGCGACAAGGTCGTCGAAGTCGCCGACCAGCAGATCGCCTACCTTGCCCGCCGGTCGGGGGAACTGGACCAGGAGACCCGCGTCACCGTGTACGTCTTCGCGGACACGGTGGAGTGCGTCATCTACGACAAGGACGTGCTGCGGATGCCGTCGCTGAAGCAGCTGTACCGGGTCGGTGGGATGACGGCTCTGCTGGCGGCCGCGCTGAAGTCGCAGCGGGAGCTGGCGCAGACGGCTCAACTGTACGGCGACCACAGCTTCCTGACGTTCGTACTCACCGACGGGCAGGAGAACGCGAGTCACCGCTGCCCGGACGCCCCTGCCAGCGATCCGCGTGAACTGGTCGAGGCTGTGGCCGAGATGATCGAGACGCAGCAGGACAACTGGACGCTGGCCGTCCTCGTGCCTGACCAGGTGGGCAAGCGCGAGGCCATGCGGTGCGGTTTCCCGAAGGACAACATCGCCGTCTGGGACGCCACGAGCACCCGGGGTCTGGAGGAGGCCGGGCAGGTCATACAGGTGGCCACCGAGAAGTTCATGGTGGGCCGCAGCAAGGGCATCCGGGGATCGCGGGCGGTGTTCTCCACGGGTGCGGAGGCGGTCAACAGGGACACCATCAAGGCGGCCGGCCTCGCACCGGTGGACCCCTCGCAGTACCAGCTGATCGAGGTGTCCCGTGACGCCGCGATCCGGGACTGGGTCGTCGAGTCCGGGCACACCTACCGTACCGGTGGTGCGTTCTACCAGCTGAGCAAATCGGAGAAGATCCAGGCCCGGAAGCAGATAGCGGTGCTGGAGAAGAAGACGGACCGGGTGTACACGGGGCCCGAGGCCCGAACCCTGCTCGGCCTGCCGGACGCGGAAGTCCGCGTCAAGCCGGACCACAACGACGACTTCACCATCTTCGTGCAGAGCACCAGCGTGAACCGGAAGCTCGTGGCGAACACGCGGCTCCTGCTGATGCTCTGAGCCCCGGACGTCTCCCCGCCCGGCCCGGCCGGACGAGCGGCGACAGGAACGCCCTGCGGCAACGTGCATGCGCGGGCAGCGGGAGTCCGCGGCGGTCGGCCCACGCCGCGCGGGAACGCCGAAGGGGCCGGTGGTGGCCGGCCCCTTCGTCTCGTAGCGGGGACAGGATTTGAACCTGCGACCTCTGGGTTATGAGCCCAGCGAGCTA
>NZ_JBEZBT010000097.1:0-13763 GCF_040647235.1 Streptomyces sp. NPDC042638 | reverse complement strand
CCGGGACGCGGCGGGGGGTGCGGCCAGAACGCGGGCGGGGGTGCGGGCGGGACGCAGGCGGGGACGCGGCGGGACGGGCGGGGATGCGGCCGGGACGCGGCGGGGGGTGCGGCCAGAACGCGGGCGGGGACGCGGGCGGGGGTGCGGGCGGGACGGGCGGACCCGACTCCCTGAACCGGCCTGATCGCGGCGAAAGACCCTAGGGGCGCCTAGGGGTTGGGGTCCTCGGCCGCGGCTGCCTAGCGTGCGGGGGACGGCCGACAGCGCCGCACCGGCGCCGAGCCCGGACCCGCTCCGATGCCGGCGCGTCCCGTTCCCTCCCGTGCGAAGAGGACATGATGACTGCACCTGCCGAACACGAGGCCGCGCTGCCGGAGTTCCCGATGCGGCGGGCCTGTCCTTTCAGCCCGCCGGCCCCCTATGCCGAGCTGCGCGCGACCGAGCCGGTCTCCCGGGCGCGGCTGAAGGTCAACGGCAAGCCCGCCTGGCTGGTCACGCGACACGACCTGTACAAGAAGCTGCTGGGTGACGCGCGGGTGAGCGCGAACCTGAAGCTGCCCGGGTACCCCCTTCAGGTGCCGGTGCCGGAGGAGACGCTCCAGTCGGTGCCGCTGACCTTCCTGTCCATGGACCCGCCCGACCACACCGTGCAACGCCGCATGCTGGCACCGGAGTTCAGTGTCCGCCGGATGCGCGAGCTGCGCGGCCGGGTGCAGCAGATCGTGGACCAGCAGATCGACCAGATGCTCGCCAAGGGCGCCGGCGCTCCGGTGGACCTGGTCACCGCGCTCGCGCTGCCGGTGCCGTCCTTCGTCATCTGCGAACTGCTCGGCGTCCCCTACGAGGACCACGGCCGGTTCGAGGAGTGGGCGTGGGCCATCATGAACCACGACATCAGCGACGAGGACCGCGGCCGCGCCCACTACGAGCTGGACAGGTACGTGGACGGGCTGGTGACCGCCAAGGAGAGCGAACCGGGCGACGACATGATCAGCCGGTTGATCGAGTTCAACCGGCACGCGCCGGCCGTGGAGCACTCCGACATCGTCAGCATGTCCAAGCTGATGCTCGTCACCGGGCACGAGACGACCGCCAACATGATCGCCCTGGGTGTGCTGGCCCTGCTGGAGCACCCCGAGCAGCTCGCCGCCCTCCGCGCGGAGCCGGAGCTGATGCCGAAGGCGGTGGAGGAGCTGCTGCGGTTCTTCTCCATCTCCGACGCGGGCACCGCGCGGGTCGCCCTGGAGGACATCGAGCTGGGCGACGTGACCATCCGGGCCGGCGAGGGCATCCTGCCGCTGAACAACGCCGCCAACCACGACGAGCGCGTCTTCCCCGACCCCGACCGCCTCGACGTCCGGCGCGAGGCCCGCAGCCATCTGGCGTTCGGTTACGGCGTCCACCAGTGCATCGGCCAGAACCTGGCGCGCATGGAGCTGGACGTCGTCTACTCCACGCTGCTGCGGCGCGTCCCGACGCTGCGCCTGGCCACACCGGTCGAGGAGCTGCGGTTCAAGGACGACGCCATCGTCTACGGCCTGTACGAACTGCCCGTCACCTGGTGACGGTGGACGCCGCCCCCCAGCACAGCCCGCTTCCCGTCACCGACCCCGTTCGAAAGGCAGCCATGACCCAGTCCGCCGACGCCGCGCCCGAGACGGGGTCGCCGCTCCCGCAGTTCCCGATGCGGCGCACCTGTCCGTTCAGCGAGCCGCGCGAGTACGCCGGGATGCGGGCGGACGACCCCGTCTCGCGCGCCGCCCTGAAGGTGAACGGCAGGCCGACCTGGCTGGTCACCCGGCACGAGCACGTCCGGCAGGTGCTGGGCGACAGCCGGGTGAGCTCCAACCTCAAACTTCCCGGATACCCGCACCAGTTCCACATCCCCGAGGAGATGCTGGCGCAGATCCGGCTGATGATGCTCAACATGGACCCGCCGGAGCACACCGCGCAACGGCGCATGCTGATACCGGAGTTCACGGCACGGCGGGTGAAGGAGATGCGTCCGCGCATCCAGCAGATCGTGGACGAGCACGTCGACGCGATGCTGGCGGCGGGCGGCCCGGTGGACCTGGTCACCGCCCTCGCGCTGCCGGTGCCGTCCCTCGTCGTCTGCGAACTGCTCGGCGTCCCCTACGAGGACCACGCCCAGTTCGAGGAGTGGTCGGCAGCGATGATGAACCACGACCTGAGCCCGGCGGAGTACGGCGCCGCGGTGCAGGCCCTGGACACGTACCTCGACAAGCTCGTCACCCTCAAGGAGAGCGAGCCGGGCGACGACCTCATCAGCCGGTTCCTGGAGAAGAACCGTACCGAGCAGGTCGCCGACCACGTCGACGTGGTGACGATGGCCCGGCTGATGCTGGTCGGGGGCCACGAGACGACGGCCAACATGATCGCCCTCGGTGTGCTGGCCCTGCTGCGGCACCCCGAGCAGATGGCCGCGTTGCAGGCCGACCCCGCACTCCTGCCGAACGCCATCGAGGAGCTGCTCCGCGTCTTCTCCATCTCCGACTCCGGCACGGCACGGGTGGCGGTGGAGGACATCGAGGTCGGTGACGTCACCATCCGCGCCGGCGAGGGCATCCTCGCGCTGAACAACGCCGCCGACCACGACGAGTCGGTCTTCCCGGACCCGGGCACCCTCGACATCCGCCGCAAGGAGGCCCGCAGCCACCTGGCCTTCGGCTACGGCATCCACCAGTGCATCGGCGCCAACCTCGCGCGGGCGGAGCTGGAGGCCGTGTACGGCACGCTGCTGCGCCGCATCCCCGGCCTGAGGCTGGCGGCCGCACCGGAGGAGCTGCGGTTCAAGGACGACGCCATGGTCTACGGCGTCTACGAACTCCCCGTCACCTGGTGACGGCCGACCCGAACGGAATTCCCCTCATGCGTGTCACCACCGAACGCGACCGGTGCGTGGGCTCCGGCCAGTGCGCACTGCTGAGCCCCGAGGTGTTCGACCAGGACGACGACGGCCTCGTCCTGGTGCTGCGGGAGGAGCCGGCCGAGGCCCTGCGCGACGAGGTCCTGCAGGCCGCGGACCTGTGCCCGTCACGCTCCATCCGCGTGCACGACTGAAGGCCTCGTGCCCGACTGAAAGCCGCGTGCACGACTGAAACCCTGACGGATGAACGCGGACCGCCACGACCTGCGCGCCTGACGCGCTGTCGTGGCGGCCCGCACGCGTCCCCGGCGAGCGCCTGAGGCAGCCCGAAGCTGCGGGACTATTCGGCGGCCGGGGCGCCGGGCGGGGCGGGGCGGGGCCCGGCGAGCGACTCGGCCTGCTCCAGGAAGCGGGGCAGCCACTGTTCGTAGGAGACGCCCGCCAGGAAGCGCAGAGCCGCTTCGGCGTCCTTTCCGACCGGCGTGTGCAGCGGGGTCCCGGCGTCGTCGGCGGCGGCGACGACCGCCTGGGCCGCCTCGGCGCAGTCGGCGGCGCCCTCGGCGACGTGCGTGAGGAACCGGGCCAGCCAGGCGTGGTCCTCGGTGTACGGTCCGGACCCGGACGGCCGCCCCGCTGCCGCGCCGGCGGCCGACCCGCGCTGGATCGCGGAGGCGAAGCTGCCCGGTTCCAGGCACACCACGCGGACGCCGAAGGGCCGGACCTCCGCGTACAGGGCCTCGCTGAGCGCGCCCAGGGCGGCCTTGCTCGCCGCGTAGAACCCGCCGTGCGGCACGGCGAAGGTCCGCCCGGCGAGGGAGGAGACGTTGACGATGACCCCGGTGCCCCGGGCGCGCATCCGCGGCAGTACGGCGCGGGCCATGCGCAGCGGGCCCCAGAAGTTGGTCTCCATGAGGGTGCGCGCCTGGTCGAGCGGCATGGTCTCGGCCGGCCCGGTGTGGTCGATGCCGGCGTTGTTGACCAGGACGTCGACCGGTCCGTGCCGGTCGGTCACCGCGGTGACGGCGGCGGTGACCGAGGCGTCGTCGGTGACGTCGAGCCGGGGGACGTCGAGGGTGAGATCCTCGGCGCGGGCCCGCCGGAGCAGTTCCTCCGCGCGGGCGGGCTCACGTACGCAGGCGTGCACACGGTCTCCCCGCCGCGCGAACGCCAGCGCCGTCTCCAGGCCGATGCCGCTGCTGCAACCGGTGATGAGGACCGCCGTCACGCCTGGACCGCCTTGCCCGCAAGCAGTGCGATGACCTGCTTCTGGTGGGCCGTCAGGTAGAAGTGGCCGCCCTCGAAGACGTGGAACTCCGATGAGGTGTCCGTGTGGCGCGACCAGGCGCGGGCCTCGTCCACGGTGACCTTGGGGTCGGCGTCGCCGACCAGGCTGACGATGGGGCACCGCAGGTTGGGGCCCGGTTCGTAGACGTAGGTCTCGGCGGCCCGGTAGTCGGCGCGGATCGCGGGCAGGGCCATGCGGATCAGCTCTTCGTCGTCCAGGATCGCCGAGTCCGTTCCGCTCAGCTGCCGCATCTCCTCGACGAGCCCGTCGTCGTCACGCAGGTGGACGGTCTCGTCCCGGGGGCAGGAAGGGGCCCGGCGGGCGGAGGCGAACAGCGCGCCGAGCACGACTCCGTGGTCGCGCTCCAGCCGGCGGGCGACCTCGAAGCCGAGCGTCGCGCCCATGCTGTGGCCGAAGAAGAACAGCGGCCGGTCCGTCCACGGCAGCAGTACGGAGGTGACGTGGTCGGCGAGTTCGCCGACGCTCGTGGCGCACGGCTCGTTGCGGCGGTCCTGGCGCCCCGGGTACTGCACGGCGAGCACGTCCACGGACTCGGGCAGGGCCGCCGACACGGGACGGTAGAAGGTCGCCGAGCCGCCCGCGTGGGGCAGGCACACCATCCTGGCCGCCGCGTCCGGACGGGGGTCGTAGCGGCGGATCCAGAGGCGGTCGTGCTCGGTGAGCGTGGTCATGGGGCGGGCTTTCCTTCCTGGCGGTGGCTCCGCGGCGCAGGGCGCGGGCGGGCCCCAGCAGTCTCACGCGCGCGGAGGCGACCGGCCACCCCTACCCGCCCCAGCGGGGGCCTTCAGGCGTTGAGGTAGGCGAGCACCGCGAGCACCCGCCGGTTGCTGTCGCTCGACGGAGGCAGCATCAGCTTGGTGAAGATGTTGGAGATGTGCTTCGCGGCCGCGCCCTCGGTGACGGTGAGCCGCTGGGCGATCGCCGTGTTGGAGCAGCCCTCGGCCATCAGCTCCAGCACCTCCCGTTCGCGCGCGGTGAGCGCGGCCAGCGGTTCGTCCCGGGCGTGACTGGTCAGCAGCTGGGCGACCACGGCGGGGTCCATGGCCGTTCCGCCGGCCGCGACCCGGCGCACGGCGTCGATGAACTGCTCGTCGTCCAGGACGCTGTCCTTCAGCAGGTAGCCGATGCCGCCCGTACCGTCGGCCAGCAGCTCGCGGGCGTACATCTGCTCGACGTGCTGGGAGAGGACGAGGATCGGCAGGCCGGGCCGCTCACGGCGGGCGCGCAGCGCGGCCTGGAGGCCCTCGGTGGTGAAGGTGGGCGGCAGGCGTACGTCGACGATGGCCACGTCGGGCCGGTGTTCGGCGATCGCGGCGGCGAGGTCCGTGCCGTTGTCGACGGCGGCGGCCACCTCGAACCCGTACGCCTCCAGCAGTTGGATGATCCCCTGCCTCAGGAGGAAGAGGTCTTCGGCGAGGACAACGCGCACGGCAGCTCCATCTCGATCACGGTCGGACCCCCCGGAGGACTGTCGATCTCCAGGACCCCGTCAAAGGATGCCAGCCGCCGTCCGATGCCCTCCAGGCCGCTCCCGGCCGACGCGTCGGCGCCACCTCGGCCGTCATCGGTGACACGGGCGTGCAGGATGTCGTCCTCGCGCCAGGCCACGACCTCCACGCGCCGGGCGTCGGCGTGCTTGAGGGCGTTGGTGAGCAGCTCCGACACCGCGAAGTAGACGGCGGACTCGACCGGGTCGGGCAGCCTGCCGGGCAGGTCCACCACCACGGTGACCTGCAACGGGCTGGCCAGGCCCAGGGCGCGCAGGGCATCGGCCAGGCCGCGTTCCGCGAGGACCGGGGGGTGGATGCCGTGCACGAGGTCGCGCAGTTCGCGCAGGGCCTGCACGGAGGAGGTGCGGGCCTGCCGCAGCAGCCGCCGTGCCTCCTCGGGGTCCTGGTTCATCTTCCGGTCCACCGCGCCGAGTTGGAGGCCGAGACTGACGAGCCTGGCCTGTGCCCCGTCGTGCAGGTCCCGTTCGATACGGCGCAGTTCGGCGGCCTGGATGTCGAGGGCGCCGGAGCGGGTCTCGGACAGGTGCTGTACGCGGGAGGCCAGTTGGGACTGGCGGGTCGGGCCGAGCAGGAAGCGGACGAAGTACGCGTATCCCCGGAGCACCGGCGGGCCGAGGAACACCCAGCCGGCGAAGACGACGAGTGCCAGCAGTCCCGCCGCCAGCGCGGACGGCCAGCTGTCGACGGTGACGGAGGCGTACCACCGGCCCTGTCCGTCGTCCGCGAGGGGCCGCCACAGGCCGCAGGCCAGGACCAGCCCCTCTCCCGTGTAGTAGAGCAGGGCGGCCGGTACGAAGCCGACGAGCCCCACGAAGCAGTTGAGCAGCAGCCACAGCAGGTCCCGCCAGGTGGCGGGGTCGGCGAGGATCCACTTGCAGCGGCGCATCCAGCCGACGATGTCCTTCTCGATCTCCTCCGGTTCGGGCCGGTAGGGCCGTTCCACCGGAACTCCGGCGTGCGCGGCGGCGCGCCGGTTGAGGTCGCACAGCCGGCGGACGGCCCGCGTCAGGTACGGCAGTGCGAGAAAGCCGATGCCTATCAGGCACAGGATGATGAAGTAGGCGGTGGTGACGAAGAGGACGATCGACAGCAGGGCCCCGGTGGCGACGGCCACGCCGACCAGGGTGTCCACGGTGGCGCGGCCGAGTCGGCCGCGCCACGTGACCGGCACAGTCTTCATGCCCTCATGGTCCCATCCCCGGTCGGTGGCCGGGGAAGGGCCGCCCCCGCCCGGGGGGAGCGGGGACGGCCCGGTCAGGGGGTGGCTCACGCGGCCTTCACCGATTCCACGGCGGGGGTGCGCATACCGCGCCAGGAGGGCAGCAGGGTGGCGCCGAACACCAGCAGCAGCGACCCGCCGACTATGGCCAGGTAGGTGCCGATGGACCCGGAGGGCAGGTAGGAGCCGCTCTTGACGAGGCTGTAGGGGACGATGGTCGTCGCGGAGGCGATCGTGCCGAGGACGGTGGCGATGACCGCGATGAGGAGGCCCTCGACGGTCAGCATGCCGATCACCTGCGCACGGGTGGCGCCGGTGAGCCGCTGGAGGCCGAACTCCGCCTGCCGTTTGCGGGTGACCGCCACCAGGGTGTTGACGACCGTGATCGCCGCGTAGCCCACGATCATGGCGACGATGGTGTAGTTGGCGGACACCAGGATCTGCTGGATCTGGTTGTTCCGGCCGGCCAGGGAGGAGCTGTCGTCCAGTTCGGTGCCGGGCACCCGGGCGGCCAACGCGGCGAGCTGATCGTGGACTTGGGCGGCGTTGCCGGCGGCGGCCCGGACGAGGATCTGGTGCGGCAGCCCGTCGTCGGTGTGCGGGGCGAGGGCCGCCGCGGGCAGCGTCAGGTACTGCTGCTTGGGATTGTCGGTGTACAGGGCCACGACGGTGGGGTGTACGGCGGTGCCGTCGCCGAGGTGCATCGGCAGCCGGTCACCGACCTTCACGCCGTACTCGCGGGCCTTCTTGTCGGACAGCGCCACGGTGTTCCCGCTGAGGTCCGCCAGGGAGCCGGCCACGGCGGGCAGGTCGAGGCTGCCGCGGACGCCGTCGGCGGAGACGCCGCGCAGGTCGACCTGGGCCGGGCCGCCGGGCCGGTCCACGAAGCCACGGCTGGTGACGAACTCGGAGGCCGCGGCGACCCCGGGCGCGGACCGCACCCGGTCGACGACGTCGGGGGCGAATCCGCCGGTCGTGGAGTCGAGGACGTAGTCGGCGAGGACGTTGCGGTCGTAGGAGGTCCGGGAGACGTGGTCCTCGGTGGACTGCATGTAGAGGGTGCCCGTGGCGATGCCGATGAGCAGGACGATCGGGGCGACGGCTCCCGCCATCCGGACGTTGGCGGTGGCGGCGTTGCGCAGCGCGAGCCGGCCGGAGAGGCCGGAGAAGGCGCGTACCGGAAGCCGCAGCAGCGCCACCATGGCCTTGGTGATGCCGGGGGCGAGCAGGGCCAGGCCGATGCAGAAGAGCACGGAGGCGGGTCCGGCGGTGCTGGCGAGGGTCGGGCCGTCCTCCATCACGGTGGCGGTGGCGACGGCCAGGCCGATGCCGTTGGCGAGGAAGAACAGTGCGAGCAGCAGCCGGGTCACGCTGAACCAGCTGTTGGCGGCCGTGGATTCGGCCAGCGCGGCGACCGGTTCGGTGCGGGCGGCCTTCCGGCCGGCGAAGCGGGTGGCGCCGGCCGCGGCCAGGACGGTGACGACCGCCCCGACGGCCATCGGGATCCAGCCGGCGTGGTAGACGATCTCCGACGAGACCACGCCGCTGGAGGTCAGCACGGCGAACAGCATCCGGCCGATGGCCCATCCGGGCAGCAGGGCGAGCAGTACGGAGCCGACCGACAGTACGGCCGTCTCGCTGAGGATCATGCGGCGCAGCTGCTTCGGAGTGGAGCCGACGGCGCGCAGCAGGGCCATCTCGCGGGCGCGCTGCTGGAGGGCGAGGCCGAGGGTGGAGGCGACGCCGAACATGACGATCAGCACGACCGACGAGCCGAAGACCGCGGCGAGGATGACGACGGTGCGCTTGCTGGCGAGGGTGCCGGGCAGCTCGGCCAGGCCCCGGCGCTCACCGGTGAGCACCTCGGCGCGGTCACCGACCGCCGAGCGCACCGCGTCCGCGACGGCGGCCACGCTCGTGCCGGGCGCGGGCAGGACGCCGATGGAGTCGATCCGGCCGCCGGCGAGGTGGCGTGCCTCGTCGTCGGTGAAGAAGACGGCGGCGTCCGGGTTGCCGTCGCCGTGCTGCTCGGCGATGCCGGCGACCCGGAAGGGCCGTGCGGTGCCCTGGACGACGATGCCGACCGTGGACCCGGGACGGGCGCCGGCGCGCCGTGCGAGTCCCGAGTCGAGGACGACCTCGCCGCCGGCGGCGGGGGACGCACCGGCGGCGAGGGTATAGGGGGTGAGCCGGGCGCCGGCCCAGCCGTGGCCGTACGAGTCGGACTTGCCCGTCAGCGGCTTGCCGTCCTTGAGAACGGTGGCCGGGAACGACACGTCCGGGACGGCCGCGCGCACGCCGTCGGCCTTGGCCACCGTGCCGACCAGACCGGGGTCGATGCGGTGACGCTCGGTCAGGGCGGTGGAGCCGTAGGACTGTTCACCGGTGACGACGACCGGGGCGCCCTGCAGGCGCTGCGGGTCGGCCGCCATGCGGACGCCCGTCTCCATCAGGCCGCCGCAGCCGATGACGATCGCGGCGCCGAGGAACATGGCGAGGAAGGTCGCGACGAAGCTCGTCCTGCGGAACTTCAGGGTGCGCAGTGCCAGCTGCCACATCAGTACCGCCCCCCGGAGGTCTGCGGCGTGGTCTGCCGGTGGGCGTCGTCCTCCCAGGCGCCGAGCCTGGTCATCCGGGCGGCGACCGCGTCGGCCGTCGGCCGGTGCAGTTCGCCGGCCGGCCGGCCGTCCGCGAGGAAGACCACGCGGTCGGCGTAGGAGGCGGCCACCGGGTCGTGGGTGACCATGACCAGCGTCTGGCGGGCGGTGTCGACGGACTCGCGCAGCAGGGCGAGCACGGACGCGGCGGTGCGGGTGTCGAGGGCGCCGGTCGGCTCGTCGGCGAAGACCACGGCCGGACGGGTCACCAGAGCGCGGGCGATGGCGACGCGCTGCTGCTGGCCGCCGGACAGCTGGGACGGCAGGTGGCCGAGCCGCTCGGCCAGGCCCACGCGCTGCACCACGTTGCGGATCAGGGCCTTGTCGGGGCGCTGTCCGGCCAGTTGCAGCGGCAGCGTGATGTTCTGCATGACCGTCAGCGCGGGCAGCAGGTTGAAGGACTGGAAGATGAACCCGATCCGGTCGCGGCGCAGCTTGGTCAGCTGGGTGTCGTCCAGGCCGGCGAGATCGGTGCCGCCGACGGTGACCGTGCCGGAGCTGGGCTGGACCAGTCCGGCGGCGCAGTGCAGGAAAGTGCTCTTGCCCGACCCGGAGGGGCCCATCACGGCGGTGAAGGTTCCGTCGGCGAAGCTCATGGTGAGCCCGCGGAGCGCGGCCACCTGGCTGTCTCCTCGGCCATAGGTTTTCGACACGGCGTCCAGCCGTACCGCCTCCGTCCGGCGAAGGTCCTGTGAAGTGTGCACTGGGGGCTCCCCTATGAGATAACGCGCTTCTCACGCGGTGTCTGCGGACCACATTAGGAACGATGCGGCTGCGGCACATTGGCATTGTCCGGCCGGTTCGAGGTAGAGGTTTCTCTACCTCGGTACGGCAGGTTTCGACAGGAGTCCGACGAACTCCGTGATCTCACTGTCAAGGGCGAGGAAACTTCCCTTAGCCGGATAACTGCCACCACCCTGTCCGAATACCTTGCTGCCCTTCGGACAGATCGGTTAGCACCAGTGCCGTCCGGCGTGTTGACGGGTACCGTCGGAGACGTCGGAAAAATCTTCGGAAGATGGGAAGTCGCATGACCAGGAGGCCTGACCCCGAGCTGACCGCGCAGGTCCGGCCCGACGGATATCTGGAGCTGTTCTCCCGCCGCACCGGAAGGCGACACCGTTGCGGCCCGCGCGGCACGACGATGTGGCTGGCGCTCCAGCGGAGCGGATGGGAGCCGGAATTGGCGGCGGACGAAATCGCCGTGCAATTAGGTGTCGATCCGGACAGTATCCGCTGTGATATCGAGGCGTGGTTGTCGCATTTTCGCGAGGCCGGAAAGTGACTGAAGCCGCAGGGCGCGGACGGCCTTTCGACCACCGCGCCCCGCGGCACGTCCGGCCCGGCGCCGTGGCGCCGGACCGCAGGCGGTTCCCCGCTGCCGCCGGCACCGCCGCCGAGCCTGTCACCCGCCCCGCGGCCGAAGCCGCCGGCGGCCCTGTGCGTCAGCCGGTCACCGCGCGGGTCAGCCACGCGTCGACCGCCGCGGCCGTGGCCTGAGCGAAGTCCTCCAGAATCGTGAAGTGCGTACCGGGCACGTCGACGGGTTCGTGCTCCGCGGGCCAGTCGGCCCGCCAGTCGTCGGTACCGGCTCCGGCGGCGAAGGACTCCTCGGGCCGTACGAACAGCACCGGCGCCGTCAGGGCGCCCGGCAGGCAGTGCTGGATGAGGTCGCTGTAGCGGCTCATCGCGGCGAGGCGGGCGGTTCCGAAGCCGCCGAGGGACGACTCCCGGTCCAGCATGCCGTCGAACATCTGCCGCCACAGCTCGTCCTTGCCGTCGTCCCCGGGCAGATAGGTGTCCAGCAGCACCACGCCCGAGGCCGGCTGTCCGGCCTTCTCCATGATCTCGGCCGCCGCGTGGGCGAACTGGCCGCCGGAGGAGTAGCCGACGAGCACGTACGGCCGCCCGTCCGGGCAGGCCCGGCGGATGCCCTCGACGACCACCTCCACCACCGCGTCCACGGACAGCGGCAGTGCCTCGCCGGGGCCGAAGCCGGGCACCGTGGGCACCAGGACGTCACGGCGGCCCTGGAAGTGCCGGGCGAAGCGGGCGTACTGGTGGGCGCCGCCGAGCGCCATCGGCGAGGGCAGGCACACGAGCCGCGGGGAGCCGTCGCCGCCGGCCAGCCGCACCGGGTCGGTGACGTCACCGAGTTCGGACAGGGACGAGAAGCCGGGAAGGATCCCGGCGACGGTGCGCAGCAGTTCGACGGCCTGGGTCATCCGCCCCTCCGCCGCCGCGCGCCGCACCAGCCCGCTGACCGACTCGAGGTCACCGGTGCCGCCCTGGTCCTTGGCGCCGCCGGCCAGTCGGGCGCGCAGGGCGGCGGCGAGGGCGGCCGGGGTGCGGTGGTCGAAGACGGCACCGGCCGGCACGGGGGTGCCCAGGGCGCTGCCGAGTGCGCTGCGCAGCTCGGCCGCGGAGACGGAGTCCATGCCGATCTCCAGGAAGACGGCGTCGGGTTCGACGTCCTCCGGTCCCGCGTGGCCGAGGACCGCGGCGGCCCGCGCCCGGACCACCTCCGTCAGCAGCGCCTCCTGCTCGGCCGGCGGGAGAGCCGCCAGCCGCCGGCGCAGCGGCTCGGCGTCGGCGGGTTCGGGGGCCGCGGTGGGCGCGGGCTCGGCGAGCGGGCCGGCGGTGAGGGCCACGTCCGCCCGCAGCCAGTAGCGCTCGCGGTGGAAGGCGTAGGTGGGCAGTTCGGCGCGGGCCGTACCGGGGAAGAGCGCGGCCCAGTCGGGGGCCAGGCCGTCGGTGTACAGCTGGGCGAGGCCGGAGGCCAGGGTGGCGGGCTCGCTGCCGTGGCGCCGGCCGAGGGCGACGAAGACGGCGCCGTCGGCCTGTGCGCACTCGCGCGCCAGACCGGTGAGGACGGCGTCGGGACCCAGTTCGACGAAGCGGCCCACGCCCGAGGCGTCGAGGGCGGCGACGGCGTCGGCGAACCGGACCGTCTCCCGCACGTGCCGCACCCAGTGGCCCGGGTCGCGCAGCTGCTCGCCCTCGGCGGGGCGGCCGGTGAGCGCGGACACCAGCGGGATGCGCGGCTGATGGTAGGTCAGTTTCTCGGCCACGGACCGGAACTCGTCGAGCATGCCGTCCATCAGAGGCGAGTGGAAGGCGTGCGAGACGGCGAGCCGCTTGGTCTTCGCGAAACCCTCGGCGGCGGCGAGCACCGCCGTCTCCTCGCCCGAAAGCACCACGGAGGACGGGCCGTTGACCGCGGCGAGCCCGACCCGCTCGTCCAGCAGCGCCCGTACGTCGTCCTCGGTGGCCTGTACGGCGACCATCGCGCCGCCTTCCGGCAGGGCCTGCATGAGCCGGCCGCGGGCGGCGACCAGTGTGCAGGCGTCGTCCAGGTCGAGGACGCCCGCCACATGGGCTGCGGCGAGTTCCCCGACCGAGTGGCCGGCCAGGATGTCGGGCCGCACGCCGAAGGACTCCAGCAGCCGGAACAGGGCCACTTCGAAGGCGAACAGTGCCGTCTGGGCGTACTGGGTGCGGTGGACGGCGTCGGTGTCGTCACCCGCCAGCACCCCGGCCAGGTCCAGACCGAGGCGGTCGTCGATCGCGTCGAAGGTGTCGGCGAAGACCGGGTAGCGGGCGCGCAGTTCGAGGCCCATGCCGGGGCGCTGGGCTCCCTGGCCGGTGAACAGGAACGCCGTACGGGTCCCGGACCGGGCCCTGCCCGTCGCGGCCGTGGCGGCGGGCGCCCCGGTGGCGAGGGCGCGCAGACCGGCCAGCAGCTGCTCCCGGCCGGTGCCGGTGACGGCCGCGCGGTGGCCGAAGGCGGTGCGCCGGGTGCCGAGGGCCCGGGCGACGGCCGCCGGGTGCAGCGCCGGCCGGTCCGCAAGGAAGGCGTGCAGACGCTCGGCCTGCGCGGGCAGAGCCTGCGCGGAACGGGCGGACAGTGGCCATACGACGGCCGGGGCGTCGGGTTCGGTGTCCGTCGGCGGCCGGTCCTCGGCGGGTGCCTCCTCGATGACGGTGTGGGCGTTGGTGCCGCTGATCCCGAAGGAGGAGACGGCCGCGCGACGCGGGCGGTCCGCCCGGGGCCAGGCCCGCTCCTCGGTCAGCAGCCGCACCTTTCCGGCTTCCCAGTCGACCTTGGTGGACGGCTGGTCCACGTGGAGGGTCCTGGGGAGCACGCCGTGGCGCATCGCCATCACCATCTTGATGACGCCCG
>NZ_JBEZBT010000096.1:0-14078 GCF_040647235.1 Streptomyces sp. NPDC042638 | reverse complement strand
TGGAACAGCGTCCACAGGTCATCCGGCGCCATCCGCTCGATAAGCGCAGCAGTCAACGCCCCAGACTGCCGCAAGATCACACCAACTGAAATGGCGTCTTAGTTCACTCAACGCCCCTCGGGTGGATCAGTTGGAAGGCGGCTGGCACACGCCACTGGCCTACCCGATACGTCGCCTACGTCAGCTCCATGCACGGCTGGGCCTCGTCTTTGGGAGTCACGGCGGACTGGCTTGAGTGGCTTCTCTTCCATCTGAACGGTCGCGTGGACGGGCTCTGAGCTTGGGAAGCTTGGTGTCTTTGGCGGCGGTTGCTCCGCTGACCTGCGGTGGACCTTGAACGGTGCGCAGGAGGTCGCCGACTTGCCTCCCCGCTGTTCCCCGTGGTTGTCCGCAGAAACTGGCACGCATCTGGCACGTCCGACTACTCCGGGCTGAGAGTCTGGGCCGGTGACTGATGATGAGGTTGTCGAGGCGTTGCGGACCGTCGCCAGGGCGGAAACTTTGCCGCCGCCCGCAGTTCCGGAGGCTGTCGCCGCGGCGGAAGAGGCCATCGGGTTCCCACTGCCTCCTCTCCTGCGGCGCTTGTACGTCGAAGTCGCCAACGGCGGATTCGGCCCGAACGAAGGAATCCTGGGAGTGAGCGGCGGGGCTGCACAGGGCAACTTTGCGGACATCACCGAGCTGTACCAGGACGGCCCGGATCCGTCCGGCCGCATCCCGGCCGGCCTGGTGCTGATCTACGAATGGGGCTGCACCATCTGGTCCCTGGTCGACTTCCGGGATCTTGCGGGCGCCATGTGGGTCAACCACGAAGGCGAGTGCTGGCCCCAGGGCGTGAACCTCGCGGAGTGGCTGACGAGCACGCTGGCAGGAACCGTGACGGTGGAAACGCTGCTGGAGAGCCAGCCCACTTCGTAGACCAACTGCCCCACTGCCCAGCGCCGGTACATCTTCTTCATGGTTGCGAAACTTGAACCCACGACCTCTTCGTCCCGGAGCAACTTGGGTGGG
Organism: Streptomyces sp. NPDC042638; assembly: GCF_040647235.1. Taxonomy (NCBI): domain Bacteria; kingdom Bacillati; phylum Actinomycetota; class Actinomycetes; order Kitasatosporales; family Streptomycetaceae; genus Streptomyces; species Streptomyces sp. NPDC042638. The sequence goes on along the minus strand of NZ_JBEZBT010000096.1, from coordinate 13,067 downwards.
GCGGCTGCCTTGGGCTGGTGCGGTTTTCACCTGCGCTGACGGTCCGGAGAGGTTCGCGGTTGTCCGCCAGTGTTCGTCGGCGTTGTCACGCAGTTAGACACTCACTGCTGCGGCATGTCAGTTGCCTGCTCGCGGACTTGGTCAGGGGTGTCCATCGGGAGATCGATCCGCAGGCCGGCCCGCTCGGACGAAGTCGCCATATTCGTCCTGGACCATGCTCTCGTTAACCCACCTGCTCCGCACCGCACCCGTGGCCTCCTCGGCAGCGGCCAGTGCCGTAGACGGGTCCTCGGCTGTGGCAACGAGTCGGCCGAACTCCTCTTCGTCCTCGTCGGCGTCGAGTGGTGGGAACTCGACCAGGTCGGAGAACCTCTCATGGCCGACGTCCTCGGCGGTATGGACGTGGACCTCATATGACGCCTGCGTTGGGCGGACCTCGACGTACCTGACCCCGAGCCGATCCGGAGCCCCGACCGGACCGAGGAACTGTTCCACTGGCCGGCCTCGCTTCAGCGCACCGATGATGAACGCTTCTGGCAGGTAACGCACCCTGCAAACCCTACCCAGCGCGTCCGGCCTGCGACGCCAGCCAAGCTCTCAGCTTGGGAAGCTGCGGTCATTCGGGGCCGGCTTGGGCGCTGACCTGGGCGGACTGCTCCGACGCGGTCTTATCGGGCCCAATTGCGCCGCGAGCTGAGCCACCGGCAGGTGGCAAGCGACTCCGCTCGGAGATCATCAAGAGTCGGCCTGCTGATGCACTGTGTGCCCGATCTAGGGGTCGTACCACACCGGGAGCTCCTGAGCGACGCCTAACTCGACGCGCATGAGTGCTCGCACATGCTCCAGCTTCTCGATCACCGGGTCCAGGAGGCCGATGGCGTGGTCGAGCCTCGTCTGACGAGCAGATGATTCCGACTCGCGTGCTGCCTCCATCAGGAGTCTGTAGGCGAACGTGAGCTGGATATTCACGCGGCTCTCAACCGCGAGCACTCCCTCGCTTGCAATCATCTGAGCTTCAGCGCGGGCGTCCCGTTGGGCACGCCGCGCGCTGCCCACCTCAGCTGCTTCCGTGTCGGCGGGCCCTGATTTGAGGGCGTAAGCGTACGCCAGCATCGCGTCGCGGTAGTGGCGATCACGCGCGTTCAACTGGACGTAACAACTTCGAAGTTGATTGACTTTCTGCTGCTCTGCGGAAGCCCTCTGCTCTGCGACACGGACCCGCTCTGCCTGTTCCAACTCTCGCAGTTTGGCGCGCTGGGACAGGGCTTGGGTGATTACTGTCGAAGCCAGCGTGCCAAGTACACCAACGATGGCTACGATCAAAGACACAGTCGCGCCGGACATTCCACCCCCGCCTGGGCACTCAGCCAAGTCCCACTGCTGTGCAGACAGTAGCGAACGGGCCCGGAGGCCCTCGCCTACCTCGGCTCGAACCACGGATGATCTTCGAGCCGAATCGCCTCCGCTGTGTGGGCGCGGTCGTGACTCCAACTTCAATGCGGGGTCCGTCTGCACCTCAGACGACGATGGTGAGCCATGACAGCGGGTTCGCCGACCGATCAGGCGCGCGTGTACTTCGCCGCACCCCGCCGGCCTCAGCCACGCCATCGGGGCTTGTCGTCGACCACAGTAAGCCGCGACGGCTGGCCCGTTACGACGGCGCCGGAGCCCTCAGCTTGGGAAGCTGCGTGCATTTACGGTCGGCTCGGGCGTTGACCTGGCCGAATGGTCGTGATGCGGCCTTGTCGGACGCTGCCACCTTCACCGTGGTTCCCCGTTGCTCCCCGCTCGATCTGGTGCGGTTGTGGTGCGGCCATCCAGCCGACGGTCTTGAAAACCGGCGGAGGGGGTGCCGATCCAAGAGCTGCACCCCCTCTATGGGCCAGGGTCAGCCCATGCTGCGCCTGTTGGCTGGCCCCACCTGGATGTCAACCGCGACAGCTGCGATCAGCCGAGAGTTGTTCACGCTGTACTGCTGGTACTGCTCTGCTATCTCATCCCATGGGAGATCCGGCGGACGCATGCCCTGAAGCCTGCGGAAGAGACGTACGCATTGTTCTACGAGTGTTTGGTACATCGTCAGGACTGCCGGGTGCGCGATCGTAGCCAGCGGGCCGGAGCGACGGGTCAGCTGTACGTTCGCAGTGTGAAATTCCAATAGGGCCTCCAAGGTTGTGGCCTCCGCTGTACCTTCCCCTCGGCAGCTAACAAGCTCAGCCAACTTGTACTGAAGATCGTCCGTATCTTGCAGAAGCTCGGCGTAGACCGCGCGACGCTCCTGTCGTAGCCAGTGATCGAACTGGTCGTTAGCCTGCTGTCTTGCCTGCTCTTGCATGGCCCGGGCTGACCTCTCGGCCCCTTCGCGGGCTCCGCGTATCGCTGCGTAGCCCCCTGCTGCAGCGCCGCCTAGTGCGCCTACCAGACCTACGACTGCGGCCAACAGAGCCGCCCAACCTTGATCCAAGGTGACCCCTCCCTCACCCACAGCAAGGTACGCGGAACGTGTCCCGATGGATGTGGACGGGCTCTCGATTTACATCCCGATAGGTCTGGTTCTGCGCTTCGGCATCACCTTCAAGACCCGCGTTTTCCCTGTTCAGGTGCGGTGGATCCGTGCGCCTGGTGGTCGTCGTCGGTCATCATTGGTCACTGTTGAGCGGCCTCGGACGGCCCAGCCTTGCCGGGTGCAGGGCCGCGCTCGACTGACGACAGACACTTTCGATGTGACCAGTCTGTACCTCAGCCAACGAAAGTCAGCCACGACGGTGGACGCGCCGAACCGGTCAGGCGCGCGTGTGTCTCGCTACACCCTCACCGGCCTCAGCCACGCTATCGGGCTTGTCGTCGACCACGGTAAGCCGCGACGGCCGGCCCGTGACGACGGTGCCGGAGCCTTCAGCTTGGGAAGCTCAGATATCCATGGGTAGTTGGTGGGTTGATCTACGACGGACCGACGTTCCCACCTCGGCGCATCCATTGCCTAGCTCTTGCCGCTCCCCTGAGTCTCCGCTGTATCTGGCACACGAGTGACACGAGCCTCGGCTTCTTGCTTCGAAGCACCATGGTGGAGGCCGGGAGTTGGCAGCTCCATCCAGCCGTAGCCACCTACTGCGGAAGTCTGCGATGCCCTGCCTTGTCGGCGACCGTGGCGCTACGCTGCCGTCGTGACAGACGAAGAGACGAGTGAAGTCCCAAGTTCTGCTGAACCGCTCGAACGCGGCATCTTTGATGGGTTTTCAGGCTACACAACCCCTACTGAAGATGACTGGAAAAATGTCCTGAGTGACGGGCTGATAGTTGTCGATACGAATGTTCTATTGAACCTCTATCGATACAACCAGGACGCGCGGAGCTCTCTTCTGGCCACACTGCAGAAATTTGAGGCGCGCCTTTGGGTGCCGCATCAAGTCATGGATGAATTTTGGCGTAACCGTGAGAGTGCTCTTGAAGATCCAGAAAGGCAGCTTCAGCAATCTATTTCAGCTCTGAGGTCCGGCCTAGAGAAGCCCATTTCTGATCTGCGCCATTGGGTAAACCGTGTGTCCTTGGATCGGGCAAGCGCCATCCAGCTTGAATCAAAGCTGACGAGTGCGCTCGAAGACGTAATCGGCGCCATGGAAGTCGTGGTTGATAGTAGCGGAATTGAGATGGAGGCGGATACATCAAAAGATGCAGTAGTGGCTAATCTTACTGCCTTGCTGCAAGGGAAAATTGGCGGACCTCTCGATGCGAAGGATCACGACGCTGCCGTAGTCGAAGGAAAGCGGCGCATTGAGAAAGAAGTTCCACCTGGCTATAAAGATAAGAAGAAACAATCGCGAGGCGATGATACGGAGGTGGGAGACTACCTCGTGTGGCTTCAATTGATCCATGAGGCTAAGCTAAGAGCCAAAGATGTTCTTTTGGTGACAGGAGACACAAAGGAAGATTGGTGGCGCACTCGAAACCGCATACCTTTGGGGCCTCGGAATGAACTAGCCGAGGAGCTGCTTCGCGAGGCCGGTGTCCGGCTATACATGCTAAAGCCAGATCGACTGCTTACTTACGCCCGAGATTTCCTGCAGGTCGCCGTCAGTGAAGACTCGGTGCAAAATGTGGAGATGGTAAATGCTCAGTCGGAATCCGATGAGCTATTTCGACATCTAGAACGACTGGCGGAATCAAATAGCGCCCATGCTGTTGTCAGTACATGGGTTGAGGTTGAAAAGGCGCTCCGTAGGACGCTCCCAGGCGATCCATCTCAGCATCGCCGGACTACTGCTATGCAGATGATCGGGGAACTGGCACAGCAAGGCCTAATTTCTCAAGAAATGACACGCTCTGTCAAAGAGTTGAATCAGATTCGTAATCGCATCGCGCATACGGGAGAATCGGATCTAACGCAAGAAGGTGCGCTTTCTTTCGTATCTGCCGCAAGAAATCTCATCGAGGCTCTGGCTGTGACGGCCACTCCTCAAGCGCAAGGGCTGCGGTTTGAGAAATCGATTATTGACCTCATTCGAGCTGCTGGGTTCGAGATAACATCTGCTGATCTTTTGGCTGACCAAAGGTACAGCTTCCGTGTTGCGCATCGTTCGCAGTCGGGATCGTTCGTTGCAATACAGGTTAAATATTATTCGAGTGGTTCATTCGGCGCAAAGGCGCTTGATCTGCAGCGGGAGCGACTCTCCTCGTTGCCGGATAATGTGACCTCCCTGCTCGTGGTGACGAATGCGCCTCTTGTGGAGACTGTGCAAGCCTTCAACGCCTCCGCCATTGGTGAAAGCCCAGTCACGTTGGGAGGGCGCCGCTATATGGAAGTTGTGCAGTGGAGAAATTCGGACGATGATCACCTCGTGGTGCGTGCTCTGATGAGATCGATGCTTTGAGGCGGCTGATCGATGTGTGCGGGGCGCGGGCGCCGGCCGGGCTGGAGCGGGGCGGAGACATGAGCGCAGGCCCGGCCGGGGGCTGGGCCGCGCGCGGTGAGCGGAGCGAGCCGCCTTGAAGCAGTAGAGGAAGTTGTAACTCAGTCTGGCGGGCAGGGCTTGAAGTCGTAAGCGCATGCGGGAAGTTCGGGCGTCTGGCGGTGCGCGAGTGGGAGGAAGAGCACCGGTCGGATCGTCCACGTGATGAGGGTCTTGGCGTGGGTCACGGACACGGTGCACGGCTCGGCGCGCAACAGGGCTCGGCGGGTCTCGATGCGCCCCTCGTACAGCCACTCCCACGCCTCGTCGGAGGCGTCCGCGTCCAGGGCCGGTGAGATCGTGCGGAGCGCGACCGCTACCCATTGGTCCGCCTGAGGTGCCGAGTACGCGTCGAACGATGCCAGCAGCGCCGGCCCCCGCGGCTCGGTCAGGTCCTCGGTCCAGCACTCGCACCAGTAACCGTGTCCCGCCGCCGTGCCCTCGGTGAGCCTCGGGGCGCTGTTCTCCACGGTCCGAGTCACCGGGCGGTCGCCCCTCCGGTCAGGCAGTTCCTGCATTCGCATGACGGGAAGGCGCTTGTGAACGGTGGTGGACCTTCGAGGGGTGGAACGCTCACCGTGCCGCACTCCCGCGTGACGGTGCCGTGGTGGTCCACCTGGTACACCCTGATGGTCATCTTGGCGGTCGGCGGGTCATCCTGGGGCGGGCATGTAGCGTTCGTCATGTCGACGCTCCTTCGCAGCGTGGCCGGCCCCGAGGTCGTTCGCGCGGCCGCCGGGGCACATCTCGCATCGTCGCCTTCGCATAGCCAGGGCAACGGGTGAGTAAAGGGTGGCAAGCTGCCGAAGAAGGAACGCTCACAGCTTTGTGAGCGTTGCGAGCGGCCCTAGAGACCGATCCAGGCCGCCATGTGGTTGAGCGTCTCCGGTGTGCGGCGGGACTGGTGCACCAGGCCGTTGATCGTCTCGCGTGCGGCCGGGTGGTAGCGGGTCTGTTCGGGGGCCAGGCGGCGGGCCGCTACGAGGGACTTCAAGGCGGCATCGGTGTGCCCGGTCTCCATCTCGGCGCGGGCCCGTTCGATCAGGAAGTGGGCGCGGCGGGAAGTAGGGAGCGGGGAAGGCAGTTCGATGCTCCGGGCCTGCTTGATGGCTTCGTCGTACTGGCACATCTCCACGGCGGCGGACATCTTGTGCAGGGCGACGTTGGCCGGACCGAAGCTGAGCCAGTGCACATCGGAGGCGTCGCCGATGCGCTCTGCGATTCGGCGGGCCTCGGCGATGTGCTGTCCCACGGACGACGGCCGCTCGGCGCGGGCGGCGATGACGGCACCGCCGAGATGTAACTGTCCGGCGACCGCGAGCGCTTCTCGTGAAGGATCGCTCTGCCCGATCACGTCGTGTCCGGCGGCGATAAGACGTTGTCCGATTCGGTACTCGCCCTCGCGGAAGTAGACCAGGGCGCGCATGTACTGCCGTACGGCGGCCAGAGAGGGGTCGGATGCACGGTGCGCCGCCCAGCCCATACGGTCCAGAGCGACTGTGGACAGGTCGTAGTAGCCCAGCTTGACGCTGATGTCGTGCGCTGTGCGATAGGCGGAGGCCAGTGCCTGCCACAGCTCGGTGGACGGGTTCGACCATGCCGCGTGGGTCAGCTCGGCGACGAGGCCCGGAAGGTCGCGCGCCGCGCTGCGCAAGCGGGTGGCCCGGACCTCGGCGCAGAGACGGTCGGCCCTGGCGATGAGTTGTCGCGCCGGCCGGGTGGCCAGATCAGGGTCGGTCCCGAGGTCGTACAGGTCCAGGGACTCACGGATGGGCCGGACCAGTTCCGCGAGGCGGTCGCGCTGCAACTCCGTCACGTACGGCTGCCCGGTCAAGACCGTCACGTCGATGGTGAGGGTTCGGGCGCAGGCGGCGACGAAGGCAGCGGTGGCCGGGCGGGCCCCGCACTCGACCTGATTCAGATAGCTGTAGGAGTAGGGGAGCCTCTCGGCCATCTGCCGTTGGGTGAGTCTGGCAAGTCTGCGTTGTTCCCTGATCCGTGCGCCCGTGTGGTCAGCGTCCCGAGACGGCATGCGGCCTCCGTTCTGAGCACCCGATGGCACGGTACCCGCGTGGCTCTACGGGTACGTGGCTTCCGTTCACATCGCCTGGGCGTGGTCGTGTGTGATCGGATAAGCGCGTGACGACAACACGCCCTGTCCTCTACCTGTTCGGCTCCGCTGCCCCGCCGGTGTTCGACGTGGCGGAGGTCGTCGTGAACGCGCAGGGGCGGGGGTTCGACGTGTGTCTCGGGCTGACCCCGACCGCGGCACGCTGGCTGGAGCCGCGGAGGGGTGACTTGGAGCGGATCACCGGGCACCCCGTGCGCAGCGAGTACAAGCCGCCGAATGAGCCGGACGTGTGGCCGAAGGCGGACGTGATCGCGGTGGCGCCCGCGACCTTCAACACGGTCAACGCGTGGGCGCTCGGTATCACTCGTGACTTCGTGGTCGGCGTCGTCGCCGAGGGGATCGGCAAGGGCATCCCCATGGTCGCGATGCCCTGCGTGAACGCGGCCTACGCGCAGCACCGGCAGTTCGAGCGGAGTATCGCCGAACTGCGAGAGATGGGTGTGCGCGTCCTGTACGGCGAGGGCGGCTTTGTCCCGAATCCGCCGGGGCAGGGCAAGCCGTACGCGTACCCGTGGCACTTGGTCCTCGGTGCGGTCGAGGAGATCGTCGCAGGACGGTAGTCGCGGTGAGCCGGCGTGTCAGCCGTGGATGTCAGAGGGGTCGCACCTACAAACGTCTGTAGGTGCGCGTCCGCGCCGGCCAGTCCTCCGAGAGGGCTGCGCTGATCTATCAGCACTCCGACGAGGGGCTGCAGCGGGACCTCGCGGTCGGCCTCGACGACCTGGTTCGCGCCGAACGTGCGAAGCACCACAAGGGCAGGGATCACGACTGGGCACCACAACGAGAAGCCCACGGGCAACTAGTCAGACCCTTGTGGTGCGGATGTGGTGCGCACCCCGCTCACTGGGCCGGACAACAAAGAACCCCCGGGTCTCTGACCTGGGGGTTTGTCATGGAGCGGGTGACGAGAATCGAACTCGCGCTCTCAGCTTGGGAAGCTGATGTTCTACCATTAAACTACACCCGCGTATGTCAGGACATGGTCTCCTGGGAGGCCTTGCCTGGACGCTCGCTCACTTTACATCATCGTGGACGCCTGGTGCTCGGACCCCGGGGATCTGAGTCGGTTTCAGGGCGGGATCCGGCTGCGGGCGGCTCGAGTTGGGGCGTACCGTGGAGGCCGGAGTGCCGCCTGGAGAGTCCTCTCATTGATCCCGTAATGTGGCTTTTGTCGTCCGGGCAGAACCGCCGGACGAGGCTCCTGGGGAAGGGACTTGAGGGACTTGATGGAACGCACCGTCGTCCGCTGCGCGGACGGGCACGTCTTCAGCACCGCTTCGTTCCCGATGCAGCAGGCCGAGCGGCTCGGCCCCGGCCGGCTCGTGCGCTGTCCGCGATGCGCCCGGCTCCGCAGTGCGGTGCCCGTGGTCATGGCGAAGCGGTAGGAGGCGGCGAACCGGAAGGCGGGGAGACCGGCTGTAGTCGGCATGTGACAGCGGGCGCGCGGAGCCGTTGCGATTGCAGGGGCTCCGTGCGCCTTGCGTATCCTCGCTACGTGCTTCTCTCAGACAAGGACATCCGGGCCGAGATCGACGCCGGGCGGGTACGGATCGATCCCTACGACGAATCCATGGTGCAGCCGTCGAGCATCGACGTGCGGCTGGACCGGTATTTCCGGGTGTTCGAGAACCACCGGTACCCGCACATCGACCCCTCCGTGGAGCAGGCCGACCTGACCCGGCTGGTGGAGCCCGAGGGCGACGAGCCGTTCATCCTGCACCCCGGGGAGTTCGTGCTCGCCTCCACCTACGAGGTCATCACGCTGCCCGACGACCTCGCCTCGCGGCTCGAGGGCAAGAGCTCGCTCGGCCGGCTCGGGCTGGTCACGCACTCCACCGCCGGGTTCATCGACCCCGGCTTCAGCGGACACGTCACCCTTGAGCTGTCCAACCTCGCCACGCTCCCCATCAAGCTGTGGCCGGGCATGAAGATCGGGCAGCTGTGCATGTTCCGGCTGACCTCGCCCGCCGAGTCCCCGTACGGCAGCGAGCGGTACGGCTCCCGGTACCAGGGGCAGCGCGGACCGACCGCCTCGCGGTCCTTCCTCAATTTCCATCGGACCCAGGTGTGAGGGCTACGACGACATGACCGACGCAGACGTGCGGGAGAACCTGACCTACGAACGGTTCGCGAACGCCATCCGCGAGCTGGCGCAGACCATCGCCGACGACGGCTACGAGCCCGACATCGTGCTGAGCATCGCGCGCGGCGGGGTGTTCGTCGCCGGCGGGCTCGCCTACGCCCTCGACTGCAAGAACATCCACCTGGTGAACGTGGAGTTTTATACCGGTGTGGGCACCACCCTGGAAATGCCGGTCATGCTCGCGCCCGTGCCGAACGCGATCGACTTCTCCGACAAGAAGGTGCTGATCACCGACGACGTCGCGGACACCGGCAAGACGCTGAAGCTCGTCCGCGACTTCTGCCTCGACACCGTCGCCGAGGTGCGCTCCGCGGTGGTCTACGAGAAGTCCCACTCCCTCGTGAAGTGCGAGTACGTGTGGAAGCGGACCGATGACTGGATCAACTTCCCGTGGAGTGTCGAGCCGCCCGTGGTGAAGCGGGCCGGTCAGGTCCTCGACGCCTAGACCGGCAGCACGCGCACACGAAAGGGCCCCCGGCAGCCGGCCCGAGGCCGCCGGGGGCCCTTTCCCGTGCGCGAGGCACGCCGGTACGGGGGCACGAGGGTGCTAGAACGTGCCCAGCTTCACGATCGACAGCAGCGCCACCAGCTGGATCGCCGCCGCGCCCAGCGCCTTCGGCCAGGGCAGGTCGTGCGAGCGGGAGACCATCAGGGTCAGCAGGGCGCCCGCGCCGATCCAGGTGGCCCAGCCGAGGATCTGCACGAAGCCCGCGTCGCCGCCCAAGAACATCGCGAAGACCAGACGGGGCGTGTCCGTGAGCGCCGTGATCAGCATGGACAGGCCCACCGTGGGCTGCCAGGCACCGTCACCGCCGAGCTGGCGGGCCAGGGTGTGGGTGACCACGCCCAGGACGAACAGGCCCAGCACCATCGCGACCGCCGCGAACAGCACCATCGGCACCGTGGTGGAGAACGAGGAGTCGATCGCGTCCTTGCGGGCGCCGTCGAAGCCGAAGACGGCCAGCAGGCCGTAGAGGAAGCTGACGACGAGGGCGGGCACCCACATCGTGTAGTCCCGCATGCGCAGGAACGTCTGGTCGGGGGAGAGGATGATCCCCCTCAGCAGTTCCTTCCAGTGCAGGGGCGGTCCGACCGGTCCGGCGGGCGCGGCGGCCGAGCCGGCGTGGTAGGTCGCGCCCTGGGTGTAGCCGGCCGCCTCGTCGACCGAGAACGCCTGGGTGTGCCCCGGGTTGTTGGCCGCGTACGGGTCGTGCGCGCCGGGCCCGGGGGCCGCGTAGCCGCCGTCGCCGAAGTACTCCGGCCCGTCACCGCCCGGCCCCGGGTAGCCGTACTGCTGCTGTCCCTGCTGCGGGTACGACGGCTGTGGCGCCGACGGGTAGCCGTACGAGGGGCCCGACGGGGCCGGCCGCCCCTGCGAGGGCTGACCGTACGACGGTCCCCCGGGCTGAGCGGGGCCGTTTGCGCGCCCGCGCCCGTACGGCGCTCCCTGGGGCGCCTGCTGTCCTTGGGGGGTGCGGTTGTCCCGGCCCCCGCGTCCGATCCTGAATCCAGCCACGTCATCGAACGTACCTGGTCCCGGCGGCCGGCGGGCCGGGCCCGGTGGTCCGGGCCCGGCTTTGCGGCCGACCTGTGACATCCCCTAAGGGACCGTCAGGCACAGCACCGGGGGTTCTTCAGGGTTCGTCGCGGTTCATCAGTCCGCCATGACCGCGCCGAACTGCGGAGTGCCGCTGGCGGAGACGCCCACGGTGGTCACGCCGAAGGCACGCGAGCCCGACGTGGTGATCTTCCGGCCGTTGGACGGCAGGTAGGTGATGGCACCGTCACCGCCGTTCTCGTACGAGCCGATCACCAGGTCGGCCTTGCCGTCACCGGTGACGTCGTCCAGCTTGAGGTCGGCGCCGAACAGGTCGGACTTCTCGTTGCCGCCGGGCACGCCCGCGGAGTCCTGGGAGTAGGACTGCGCGCCCGAGGTGGTGTTCACGCCCGAGCGGGAGCCGTACAGGATGGTCACGGCCCCGGTGTCGGCCGCGCTGCCGAGGTCCTCCTGCGGGGTGCTGACGACCAGGTCCTGGTAGCCGTCGCCGTTGATGTCGCCCAGGTCCAGCTCCCAGCCGAAGGCGTCGCCCTTCTCCGAGGCGCCGGGCACGTTGCCGGTGTTCTGGGTGATGCCGGTGGTGGCGGCCGGGCCGGAGGCGGAGCCGTAGGTGACGTTGACCTTGCCGCCGTCGGCTGCGTTCGGGATGGCGGTGCCGTCACTGGTCCTGGCGTCCCAGCCGGCGCCGCTGACGATGTCCCCGAAGTGGTCGCCGTTGACGTCGCCGATGGCGGTGATGATCCCGGGCTTGAGGGCCTTGGCGGAGGCGCTGCTCAGGCCGCCGGAGGTGCCCGGCAGCCAGTAGTTGGTGTTCCAGCCGTACCGCGACCTGGTCTCGTACCCGTCGACCACGAGGTCGGTGCGGCCGTCGCCGTTGACGTCGCCGGCGGTCAGGTTCAGCGGGCCGTAGGGGTAGGTGTCGGTGCCCGACCGGATCGGCGGAGTGACGGTGCTGCGGCTGCCGTAGGCGCCGGCGGTGGTGAAGCCGCCCCGGTACAGGTACAGCGTGCTGGTGGAGCTGCCGACGACCAGGTCGTCCTTGCCGTCGCCGTCGAAGTCACCCGCGGCCAGGTTCTGGCCCCAGAAGTCGTGGGCGGAGGCGGCCGGGTCGGGCACGTCGGCGGCCTTGCCGGTCAGGCCGTTCCTGGAGCCCCAGAGGATGGTCACGGCGCCGCCGTTGGTGTCGCTGCCGACCTTCTCGCCCGGGGAGCCGACGGCGAGGTCGTCGTAGCCGTCGCCGTTGAGGTCGGCGTACGCCAGGTCCCCGCCGAACATGTCGCCGGTCTCGGCGGCGCCCGGGACGCCGGAGGTGTTCTGGCTGATGGTGGTGCGCTTGGCGGAGGAGACACCGGTCCTGGTGCCGTACAGGACGACGACCTGGCCGGCGTTCTTGTGCCCGCCGACGTAGGCGCCGGCCGCCGAGGTGGCGATGTCTCCGATGCCGTCGCCGTTGAAGTCGGCCTTGGCGGTCCTGACGGAGTCGGCGGCGGTGGCGGGCGACGCGGCGAGCGTGAGCAGGCCGCCCGTCAGCGCGGCGGCCACGGCCGTCGCCAGGGCGACGCGCCGGTGGTGGGTGTGCATGCGTTCTCCTGGCATGCGGGGGACGCCTGGCGGGGCATCCCGGCTGATGGGGTGCGTCCGTCCGCGTTCAGCACCAGTTGTTCCGCGGTTCACGGGCGGTCGGCGATCAGGAGACCCGCGGTGCCGCGCGAGGGTTGTACGTGCGTCCGGTAACGGTATGGGATCACCGTGACCGCTGTGAGTGCCGGGCACATGGTCCAGGATGGATCCATGAGCGTAGTGAAGATCAACGTGCTGAGCGTCCCCGCCGAGCAGCGGGAGACGCTGGAGAAGCGGTTCGCCTCGCGGGCCCACGCGGTGGAGAACTCCGACGGCTTCGAGTGGTTCGAGCTGCTGCGGCCCGTCGAGGGCACCGACCAGTACCTCGTGTACACGCGCTGGCGTGACGAGGAGTCCTTCCAGGCGTGGATGGAGGGCCCGATGAAGTCCGCGCACCAGGGCGGAGGCGAGGGGGGCGAGCGCCCGAAGCCGGCGGCCTCCGGCTCCACCCTGTGGTCCTTCGACGTGGTGCAGCAGGCGGCGCCGAAGGGGGCCTAGGGCCTGTTGCGGGGCCGGGGCGCCCAGTCCGGCGCAAGGCCGCTCGGCGACCGGGCCCGCACGCGACGGCGCCCCCTGCCTGTGCGGGTCAGGGGGCGCCGTCGGGTCTTGCGGTCTCGGGTCACTTCACCGGTTCGGGTTCCGGCTCGCTCTCGGTCTCGGGTTCGCCGG
>NZ_JBEZBT010000095.1:0-14327 GCF_040647235.1 Streptomyces sp. NPDC042638 | reverse complement strand
CGCCGGACGAGCGGATGTACGGCCTGATGGCGACGGTCGCCTCGGCCGCGCTCGCACGACGATTCGCGGCCCCGTCCGTGCCGCACCAGGCGGGACCCGCTCAGGCGGGTCCCGCGCACGCCGCACCCCCGCAGGCCGGTGCGCCCGGCACCCCGCTGACCACCGGCCCCGGTGGCGGGCAGGCGTCCTGGGCGCAGCAGGTGCACCAGCTGGCCGGAGGCGGGGACGAGCAGCCGGTGGCGCCGTGGAAACCGCCGGTGGAGGACATCTTCCAGGCCGCCGCGCGCCGGCAGGCCGCCGCCCGCCCCGCCGGACTCGGCAGGCGGCTCGCCGCCCGGCTGCTCGACCTGCTGGTGACGGGTGCCGTGACGGCCGCCGCGGCGGTCCCGCTCGGCCTGCGGGCCGCGGACCACGTCCAGCAGAAGATCGACGCGGCCCGGCTGTCCGGCCGCGAGGTCACCGTCTGGCTGCTCGACGGCACGACCGGCACCAGCCTCGGCGTCGTCGTCGCCGTCCTCCTCCTCGTCGGCGTCCTGTACGAGGTGCTGCCCACCGTCAAGTGGGGCCGCACCCTCGGCAAGAGGCTGTGCGGTATCGAGGTGCGGGACATCGAGGCGCACGAGCCCCCGACGTTCGGCCCGGCGCTGCGCCGCTGGCTGGTCCTCAGCGTGCCGGGTCTGCTGGGCGTCGGGATCGTGGGTGTGCTGTGGTGCCTGTTCGACCGGCCCTGGCACCAGTGCTGGCACGACAAGGCGGCCCACACGTTCGTCGCGGGCTGACCGCGGGGCGCCTACTCCGTCCGGCCGTCTTTCGGATGCGCGGCCGGGGAGTTCGGGTTCCACTCGGGCCATGAGCAGCGAACCGCCCCCCGGCTCCGGAGAGCAGCCCCCCGAGGACGACCCCTTCAGGAAGCGGCCCCCGTCGGACCAGGGTTCGGGCTCGCCGTACGACGCCCCGTACGGCGGCGCCCAGCAGCCCCCGCCCCCGGGCGGCGGACAGCCCCCGCATCCCGGCGGCGGTCCGGGCGGCGGCCAGCCACCCCCGTACGGAAGCGGTGAGCCGCCGCCCCCGTACGGCGGTCAGCAGCCACCCCCGTACGGCGGCGGCCCGTACGGGGATGCCGGACCCTACGGCGGCGGCCCCCACGGCGGCCCTTACGGAGCGGGCGCCGGCGGTTACCCGGCCGACCCGCTGGCCGGGATGCCCCCGCTCGCCGACAGCGGCAAGCGGACGCTCGCGCGGATCATCGACATGATCCTGGTCGGCATCGTCGTCTGGCTGCTCACCTGGGCGTTCGGGGTGCGGGAGTACACCGTCGACGGTGACCGCGTCGAGGTCGGCAGGTCCGTGGCCCAGTCCCTCATCGCGGCGGTCCTCTACATCGCCTACGACACGGTCCTGATCAGTAAGTCGGGTCAGACCCTCGGCAAGAAGTGGCTGGGCATGCGGGTGGCCAACCTGGACAACGGCGCCACCCCCTCCGTGCAGACCTCGCTGACCCGGGCGCTGGTGCTGTGGGTGCCGTTCGCCTTCTGCTGCGCCTGCATCTGGACGGCGATCGCGGGCGGTTGGAGCTTCTTCGACAAGCCGTACAAACAGGGCCTGCACGACAAGGCGGCCAAGACGGTGGTGGTCAGCACGCGTTGAGCGCCCATGGAACGAAGTGGCATGGGCGCCCATGCCACAGCGGCGGCCCCGGGGCGCACCCGGGGCCGCCGCTGTCGTGTGTCCGGTGCGTCTCGCGTGCCGCGTGCGCCGCTCCCTGCCTCGTGTGTCGCCCGTGTCCCCTGTGTCTGTCGGTCACAGGGAGGTGGGGACGCGCTCCTCGTCCGCAACGGGCTCGGCGGACGCCTGCGCCGCGTGTGCCCCGGCGACGGGGACCGTCCACGCGACCAGCAGCCCCAGCGCGAGTGCCGCGAGGGCGATGACGACGATGCCGAGGCCCGAAGCCGTCTCGGACAGCAGCAGCATGGCGAGCGTCGAGAAGATCACGGTGCAGGAACCGTAGGCGAGCTGTGCGGCGGTCGGACGAGGCATGGCAATCGTGTCCTCGGCAGTATTCGGGAATGGGGGTGCCGTTCGACTCTCTTGGCCTGCATGCCCGAGCCGGACGGCCGGTAAGCATGACCTAACCCACGGTACCGGTGCACGGGGGGCGCATGGAGTCACCCCTCCCCTCGGACCGACGGCTTCCTGCGCCCGTTCGGCAGGCCGACACGTGTCCGCAAACCGAACGTCGCCTCCGCATAGTGCACTTGTCCTGCTCAAGTCAAGATCTGTCTTTTGCGGCAAACCTCTAGTCAAATGTCGTCACTTGATTACACGCGTTGATCGTGCGCGCACGGATTCCTCCATGACCCGGAACCCCCTGTCCGTGTGCGCGGCGCGGGGGAGGAACTCAAGTGACCAGCAGATCCTGGACGTTCAGAGCTGCCGCCATCGGCGTGACGCTGGCGGCGGCCTCGGCCACGTTCGCGACCTTCGCCGTCGCGGAGGCGAGCGCCCCGGCGGGGTCCGCCGCCGTCAACCGGCACGACCCGGCTCCGGTGGGGCAGCAGAAGCACGACCTCGACGGCCCGCTGAGCAAGACGCAGGACGCCCAGCGCGAAGAGGCCCTGAAGCGGCTCATATCGGGCAAGGCCAAGGCCGAGGAGCGCAACGGTTCCAAGGTCGTCAAGCTCGCGAGCCGCAAGGGCCAGAACAAGTACGTCGAACTGAGCCGCGAGAAGACCGACAAGATCTTCACGATCCTGGTGGAGTTCGGGAACCGGACCGACCCCAAGTTCGGGGGCACCGCAGGCCCGCTGCACAACAAGATCGCCGCGCCGGACCGCGAGAAGGACAACTCCACGGCCTGGCAGAAGGACTACAACAAGAAGCACTACCAGGACCTCTACTTCGGCACCGGCAAGAAGACCGAGTCGCTGAAGAAGTACTACGAGAAGCAGTCCTCGGGCCGCTACTCGGTCTCCGGCGAGGTCACGGACTGGGTCAAGGTCCCGTACAACGAGGCCCGTTACGGCAACAACGCCTGCGGTTCCACCAACTGCCCGAGCGTGTGGAACGTCGTCGGCGACGGCCTGAACGCGTGGGTCGCCCAGCAGAAGGCGGCCGGCCGCACCGACGCCGACATCAAGAAGGACCTCGCCAAGTACGACCAGTGGGACCGGTACGACTACGACCACGACGGCAACTTCAACGAGCCCGACGGCTACGTCGACCACTTCCAGATCGTGCACGCCGGTGAGGACGAGTCCGCCGGCGGCGGCGCGCAGGGCAAGGACGCGATCTGGGCCCACCGCTGGTACGCCTTCGGCACCGACGCCGGCGCCACCGGCCCCGCGGACAACAAGCTCGGCGGCGCCCAGGTCGGCAACACCGGCATCTGGGTCGGCGACTACACCATCCAGCCGGAGAACGGCGGCCTCGGCGTCTACGCCCACGAGTACGGCCACGACCTCGGTCTGCCGGACGAGTACGACACCGCCGGCGGCGACAACTCCACCGGTTTCTGGACCCTGATGTCCTCCGGCTCCTGGCTCGGCACGGGCAAGGAGTCCATCGGCGACCTGCCCGGCGACATGAACGCCTGGGACAAGCTCCAGCTGGGCTGGCTGAACTTCGACACCGCCACGGCCGGCAAGCAGTCCACCCACAAGCTGGGCCTCGCCGAGTACAACACCTGGGACAAGCAGGCCCTCGTGGTGAACCTGCCCGACAAGGCGGTCACCACCACGATCACCCAGCCCGCCGAGGGTTCGGCCCAGTGGTGGAGCGGCAGCGGCAACGACCTCAGGAACACGCTGACCCGCTCGGTCGACCTGACCGGCAAGTCGTCGGCGAAGCTGGACCTGGACGGCTGGTGGGCCACCGAGGACGGCTACGACTACGTCTACACCGAGGTGTCGACCGACGGCGGCGCCAACTGGACCGCCCTGGACGGCACGGCGGACGGCCAGCCCCTCGCGCGTGACGCCAGCGGCAAGCCGGCCCTCACCGGCTTCTCGCAGACGCACAAGAAGCTGTCGTTCCCGCTCGACGCCTACGCGGGCAAGAAGATCGACCTGCGCTTCCGCTACGCCACCGACGGCGGTGTCGCGGAGAACGGCTTCACGGCCGACCAGATCACCGTGACCGCCGACGGCACCCCGCTGTTCTCGGACAACGCCGAGACCGCGGACTCCGCTTGGACCGCGAACGGCTTCTCCCGCATCGGCGCGTCCTTCACCAAGGACTACAAGCAGTACTACATCGCCGAGAACCGGCAGTACGTGTCGTACGACAAGACGCTGAAGACGGGCCCGTACAACTTCGGTTCGGCCAAGCGTCCCGACTGGGTCGAGCACTACCCGTACCAGAACGGCCTGCTGATCTGGAAGTGGGACACCTCCCAGGCGGACAACAACACCAACCAGAACCCCGGCGGTCACCCGGGCACCGGTCTGATCCTTCCGGTCGACTCGCACTGGAAGGCGCTGAAGTGGGCCGACGGCACGCTGCTGCGCAACCGCATCCAGGCGTACGACTCCCCGTTCAGCCTCTACGGCACGGACGGCATCACGCTGCACAAGGCCGACGTCGCGCTGAAGATCAAGCCTTCCAAGGGTGTCCCGGTCTTCAACGACCACACCAGCACCTACTACGACCCGTCGAACCCGACGGGCGGGGTGAAGGTCACTGACACCAACACCAAGATCACGATCGTCAAGGAGGCCAAGGACGGCTCCACGATCCAGCTCAAGGTCGGCCCCGCGGTGAAGTAGTCCACAAAACCGCAGGTCAGAAGCGTATCGGCGGCAACCCCTTGGCGGGTTGCCGCCGATCGTGTTTAGGTGCGTCCTGTGGACCGCTTATTGACACCGACCGGAACGGGGATGTGACCGCATGGCCGCTGGAGGCTTCTGCAAGCTGCCGAACGGCACGGTCGTGGTGGCGCTGAACCTGCCCTACGACCCCGCCGGGGTGCGGGTACTCGTACACGCCCGCAACCGGGCCCGTGCCCTGACCAGGCTCCGCAACCTGGGGTTGCGCGCGGTCTACCTCCGGGGGAACGCCGCGCCTCCGACACCGGACGAGATCACGGCGGTCCTGCACCATCCCGACGGCCTGATATGGCGCACGGCGGCGGCCGACAACGGTGTCACCGTGAACGAGCTGTGGCACCCGATCCGGGCCCTGCTGCGCAGACCGCCGGCGGTCCCCCAGGGGTGACGCCCGGCCCTCCGCCGGAGCGGAGGCCGGTCGCGCGGGCCCTCGCGCCCCTTTTCGGCCGCCGGCCCTAGGGCCTGGCGCCGCTCACCACGGGCTTGCCCGCCAGTTCCACGCCCGCCTCCCGCAGCTCCTCCAGGGCCCGCTCGGTGGTCCCGGGGGAGACCCCGGCCGTCAGGTCCAGGAGTACCTGGGTGCGGAAGCCCTCCCGGGCGGCGTCCAGGGCGGTGGCCCGCACACAGTGGTCCGTGGCGAGGCCCACCACGTCCACCTCGGTGATCTCGCGTTCCCGGAGCCAGTCGGCGAGGGAGACGCCGTTCTCGTCCGCGCCCTCGAAGCCGCTGTAGGCCGCCGAGTACGCCCCCTTGTCGAACACGGCGTCGACCGCGCCGGAGGCCACGGCGGGGGCGAAGTTCGGATGGAAGCCCACGCCCTCCGTGCCCGCGACACAGTGCGCGGGCCAGGACCGGACGTAGTCGGGGTTGTCCGCGAAGTGGCCGCCGGGCGCGATGTGGTGGTCACGGGTGGCCACCACATGCCGGTACCCGGTGCCCGCCGCCTGTCCGATCAGCTCGGTGATGGCGGCGGCCACGTCCGCTCCGCCGGCCACCGCGAGGCTGCCCCCCTCGCAGAAGTCGTTCTGCACGTCTACGACGATCAAGGCGCGGCGCATGCTGGGTGTCCTTCGACTAAGAGTGAAGTAACTGAGCCTAGAGACTTCCGGGCCCGTGCGGGAGGGGGCGTTCGAGCGGACGGACGGCGGTCGTGGTTCAGCTACCCGAGCGCCCCTGGACGTACTCCGTCGGAATGACGGGTTCCCCCCGGGAGAGCTGGATCGCGGAGAGCGGCAGATTCGCGCGGGCCGCGATGTGCCGGTCCCGGGGGACGTCCAGCGGCTCGCGGGCGACCACCTCGCCGTCCTTGATCAGCCGCACCAGCAGCTGCCGGTCGGCCAGCTCCGCGGGGACGGGTCCCGTGCCGACGACCTCGGCCTCCGCGACGCCCTCCGCGTCCAGCCGGCGCGCGGCCCACTTGCGCCCGCCGATGGAGGTCTTGCCGCCGCTGGACTTCTTCGCCACGGGGACCAGCGGCGCCTTCGGGTCGGCCGTCTCGGCGCGCGCGACCAGCTTGTACACCATGGAAGCCGTCGGATGCCCGGAGCCGGTCACCAGCTGGGTGCCGACGCCGTACGCGTCCACGGGCGCCGCCGCCAGCGAGGCGATGGCGTACTCGTCCAGGTCGGAGGTCACCACGATCTTGGTGCCGGTGGCGCCCAGCTCGTCCAGCTGCTGGCGCACCCGGTGGGCCACCAGCAGCAGGTCACCGGAGTCGATGCGGACCGCGCCCAGCTCGGGGCCGGCCACCTCCACCGCCGTACGGACGGCCTCCGTGACGTCGTAGGTGTCCACCAGCAGGGTGGTGCCCCGGCCGAGGGCGTCCACCTGGGCCTGGAAGGCGTCCCGCTCGCGGTCGTGGAGCAGGGTGAAGGCGTGCGCGGAGGTGCCGACGGTCGGGATGCCGTAGCGGAAGCCGGCGGCCAGGTCGGAGGTGGTCGCGAAGCCGCCCACGTAGGCGGCGCGGGCGGCGGCCACCGCGGCCAGCTCGTGGGTGCGGCGGGCGCCCATCTCGATCAGCGGGCGCTCCCCGGCCGCGGAGGCCATCCGGGAGGCGGCGGCGGCGATCGCCGAGTCGTGGTTGAGGATCGAGAGGATCACCGTCTCCAGGAGCACGCACTCGGCGAAGGTGCCCTCGACGCGCATGACCGGCGAGCCCGGGAAGTACACCTCGCCCTCGGGGTAGCCCCACACGTCGCCGCTGAACCGGTAGTCGGCGAGCCACTTCAGGGTCGGCTCGTCGACGATCCTCTGTTCCTCCAGGAAGCCGAGCACGTCCGGGTCGTAGCGGAAGTTCTCCACGGCGTCCAGGACGCGCCCGGTACCGCCCACCACGCCGTAGCGGCGTCCGTCCGGCAGCCGCCGGGTGAAGACCTCGAACACGCTCCGCCGCTCGGCCGTCCCGGCCTTCAGGGCGGCCTGCAACATCGTCAGCTCGTACTGGTCCGTGAAGAGCGCCGTCGAGGGGACGTCCACCGGCAGCCCAAGGTCCGCTGTGTTCATGACGAGTAGCGTAGCGCCTTTTCGTCGGTGTGACGATTTGTAGTGATCGTGGCAGCATGGCTGTGTGACGTCACCCGCGCCCGTAGAGATCGAACGCACCGAGTCGGCGGAGGAGGTCTTCGCCGTACCCGAGCCCGACGTCCCCTGGGTCACCATCGTGCACAACGACCCGGTCAACCTCATGAGCTACGTGACGTACGTCTTCCAGACGTACTTCGGCTACTCCAAGGACAAGGCCACCAAGCTCATGCTCGATGTCCACCACAAGGGCCGGGCGGTCGTCTCCAGCGGTAGCCGCGAGGAGATGGAGCGCGACGTGCAGGCGATGCACGGCTACGGTCTGTGGGCCACCCTCCAGCAGGACCGGAAGTAGCGACCGACTTACATGCCCGGACACTTCGAACCGCTCCCCGGCGGCGGCGCGGCCGTCGCGCTCGACGACGTCGAGATCTCCATCATCCGGTCGCTGGCCGTGCAGCTCCTGGAGCTGATCGGGCCCGGCCCCGGCGCCGACGCCCCGGCCGACCCGCTCGCCGAGCTGTTCGCCGAGGGCCCGAGCGAGCCGCCGGCCGACCCGGTCCTGCGCAGGCTCTTCCCGGACGCCTACGTCGACCCGGAGCGGGACCCCGGCTCGGCGGCCGAGGCCGACGAGCGGCGGGAGCACTCCGCCGAGTTCCGCCGCTACACCGAGAACGACCTGCGCGCGGGCAAGCGGGAGAACGCGCTCGGCGTGATCCGCAGCCTGGACGCGCTCGCCCCGGTGGACGAGGGCGGGGCGGTGCTGAAGCTGTCCCCGGAGGAGTCCCGGCAGTGGCTCGGTGCCCTCAACGACCTCCGGCTGGCGATCGGCGCCCGGCTGGAGATCACCGACGAGGACGACACCGACCTGCTCTACCGGCTCCCGGAGGAGGACCCGCGCAAGCCGATGGTGCTGGCCTATCTCTGGCTGGGCGGGCTCCAGGAGACCCTGGTGACGACCCTTATGGAGTGATTCACACGGGTTTGCCCCTGACGAGTGTTCGCTCAGAGGACGCTCAAATCCGGATAACGATCCCGTCACCTTTGTGGCCTGTTTTGACGCATTTGAGCGTTCTTTGTCCGCTTTTACCTATGTGATGCATCACATCACTCCGGTGTGATCAGTATTGCGGCCGTGATAAATCTTCACGACCGCCCGGCCAACACCACCCATGTTCGGCCGGGTGCGCCACCGAGCCGACGACCGTCGGCCAGGCAATAGCTCCAGCAATCCGGGGGGATCGAGACCCGATCCGAGGCCGACGAAAGGCCCGGGTCGGCATGGAGAAAGGCGCACCACACATGACCTCAGCGCAGGTCGACCAGCATCGCGACGGCAATGAGGCCGTGCGGGCCGAGGGCAGCGAGGGCGGCGAGGGGTATCAGCGCGGGCTCGGAGCCCGGCAGATCCAGATGATCGCCATCGGCGGTGCCATCGGCACCGGCCTGTTCCTCGGCGCGGGCAAGGGCATTTCCAAGGCCGGACCCAGCCTGATCCTGGCGTACGCCATCGCGGGCCTGGTCATCTTCCTGATCATGCGGGCTCTCGGCGAGCTGCTGATGTACCGCCCGGTGTCGGGTTCGTTCTCCGAGTACGCCCGCGAGTTCCTCGGCCCCTTCTGGGGCTACGCCACGGGCTGGACGTACTGGCTCTTCTGGGTGGTCACCGGCATCACCGAGGTCACCGCGGCGGCCAAGTACATGACGTACTGGACCCACGGCAGCTTCCCGCAGTGGGCCTACGCGCTCATCTTCACCGTGCTCCTCTACACGGTGAACCTGATCTCCGTGAAGCTCTTCGGTGAGCTGGAGTTCTGGTTCTCCATGGTCAAGGTCACCGCCATCGTCGGCATGATCCTGATCTGCGCCGGCATCCTCACCATCGGCTTCTCCGACGCCGCCGACACCGCGTCCGTCGCCAACCTGTGGAACCACGGCGGCTTCTTCCCCAACGGCATCGGCGAGACGCTGATGACGCTGCAGATGGTGATGTTCGCCTTCCTCGCGGTCGAGCTGGTCGGCGTCACCGCCGGTGAGTCCAAGGACCCCGAGAAGACCCTGCCCAAGGCCATCAACACCGTGCCGTGGCGCATCGCCGTCTTCTACGTCGGCGCGCTCATCATGATCATGTCGGTCATCCCGTGGTCCAACTTCAAGGCGGGCGAGAGCCCCTTCGTGCTGGCCTTCGAGAAGATGGGCCTGGGCGTCGGAGCGGCGATCGTCAACTTCGTCGTCCTGACCGCCGCCCTGTCCTCCTGCAACTCCGGCATGTACTCCACCGGCCGCATGCTGCGGGACCTCGCGCTGAACAACCAGGGCCCGAAGATCTTCACCAAGCTGACGCGCAGCGGTACCCCGCTGGTCGGCACGTCGTTCTCCGCCGCGCTGATGCTGGTCGGCGTCTGGATCAACTACCAGTGGCCGGGCAAGGCGTTCGACTACGTGGTGTCCTTCGCGACCATCTCCGGCATGTGGGCGTGGATCGTCATCCTGCTCTGCCAGATCCGCTACCGCGCCAAGTCCGACCGCGGCGAACTGCCCCGCTCCGGGTTCCGCGCGCCGGGCGGCCGGTTCGCCAGCTGGGGCGCGCTCGCCTTCATCGGCATGGTGATCGTGATGATGGGCATCGACAAGGACGCCCGCGTCTCGCTGTACTGCGCGCCGCTGTGGGCCCTGGTCCTGGGCATCAGCTACCTGGTGCTCAAGCGCCGCAACCCGGAGGCCGCCGCCTTCCGCAAGCGCTGACGACACGGCCGTACGGACGCGGGAACGCGACAGCCGTACGGCCCGGCAGGACACCCTCCCAGGACGTCCGGCCGCCGGGAGCACTCGTGGCGCCCCCGGCCGCCGCCGCTCAGGACGTCCACCATGCGGGCCGTCCCATACCGACCCTCGGTACGGGACGGCCCGCCTGCTTATCCTGGCCCTCATGCTGACCATCACCCAGGCCCTCGTCGACCAGATCGTCGCCCACGCGCGCAAGGACCACCCCGACGAGGCGTGCGGCGTCGTCGCCGGCCCGGCCGGCTCGGACCGCCCCGAGCGCTTCGTCCCGATGCTGAACGCGGCCATGTCGCCCACGTTCTACGAGTTCGACTCGGGCGACCTGCTCAGGCTCTACCGCGAGATGGACGACCGCGACGAGGAGCCCGTGGTCATCTACCACTCCCACACGGCGACCGAGGCGTACCCGTCGCGCACGGACATCTCCTACGCCAACGAACCCGGCGCCCACTACGTCCTGGTCTCCACGGCGGACACCGACGGTCTGGGCGAGTTCCAGTTCCGTTCCTTCCGGATCCTGGAGGGCGTGGTCACGGAGGAGGACGTCAGGATCGTGCCCGCCCACTGAACCGCGTCTCATCGTCCGGACCGTTTCCGTCCGTCATGTGGAATCACACTCTGGGGGCCGGACCGGGAATCGATACGATGAGCCCATGGTTCTGAACGACGTGAGCGACAAGGCGCCGGGCATGCTGCTCGTGGCGCGGCTGCACGTCGACCTGTGCAGGCTGAACAGCGCCATCTGTTGACGTTTCCCTCCGCCGCACGGCCGTGAGCCGCGGCGCTCCCCCCAGTGCCGGACGCCTGGGGGACCCCAGGCACGCACACCGAATCGACGAACCCTTCCGACAGGAGCCCGCAACCATGGCCATCGAGGTCCGCATCCCGACCATCCTCCGCCAGTACACCGACGGCCAGAAGGCGGTGGAGGGCAACGGGAACACCCTCGCCGAGCTGTTCGCCGACCTCGAGAGCCGGCACGCGGGCATCCAGGCCCGCATCGTGGACGGTGACCAGCTGCGCCGCTTCGTCAACGTCTACCTCAACGACGAGGACGTCCGCTTCCTGGACGGCATCACCACCAAGCTGACCGACGGCGACAACGTGACGATCCTGCCGGCCGTGGCCGGCGGCATGCGCTGATCGGCCGCTGAGCAGCGATGCGCTACGACTCCCCGCTGGCCGCGGTGGGCAACACCCCTCTGGTGCGCCTGCCGCGGCTGTCGCCGTCCCCGGACGTCCGCATCTGGGCCAAGCTGGAGGACCGCAACCCCACCGGCTCGGTCAAGGACCGTCCCGCCCTGCACATGATCGAGCAGGCGGAGAAGGACGGCCGGCTCACCCCGGGCTGCACGATCCTGGAACCCACCTCCGGCAACACCGGCATCTCCCTCGCCATGGCGGCCAAGCTCAAGGGCTACCGGATGGTGTGCGTGATGCCGGAGAACACCTCACAGGAGCGCCGGGACCTGCTCGGCATGTGGGGTGCCGAGATCATCTCCTCGCCGGCCGCGGGCGGCTCCAACACCGCCGTGCGCGTGGCCAAGGAGCTGTCCGCCGAGCACCCCGACTGGGTGATGCTCTACCAGTACGGCAACCCGGACAACGCGGGCGCCCACTACGCGACCACCGGCCCGGAGATCCTCGCCGACCTCCCCTCGATCACCCACTTCGTGGCGGGCCTCGGCACCACCGGCACCCTCATGGGCGTCGGCCGCTACCTGCGCGAGCACCGGCCGGACATCCAGATCGTGGCCGCCGAACCGCGCTACGACGACCTGGTCTACGGGCTCCGCAACCTCGACGAGGGCTTCGTCCCCGAGCTGTACGACGCCTCCGTGCTGACCACCCGCTTCTCGGTCGGCTCGGCCGACGCGGTCACCCGCACCCGCGAACTCCTCCAGCAGGAGGGCATCTTCGCGGGCGTCTCCACCGGCGCCGCCCTGCACGCGGCGATCGGCGTGGGGAAGAAGGCGGTCAAGGCGGGCGAGTCCGCCGACATCGTCTTCGTCGTGGCCGACGGCGGCTGGAAGTACCTCTCCACCGGCGTCTACACGGCGGCCACGACGGAGGAGGCCATCGAGACACTGCAGGGCCAGCTCTGGGCCTAGGCCTTCCGTTCGGGTCAGGCGGTGGGGGCCGGCGGGGGATCCGTTCGCGGCCGTGGTACGTCACATCCGTACCAGGCTGCCGGGCCGGCCCGGCAGCAGACGGCTGAAAGGCGGACCTCATGCGCCCTACCACGCCCCTCGCCCTCACGGCGGCAGCGCTGCTCCTCGCGGGCTGCGGATCCCAGGAGGACACCGGGAGCAGCGGCAAGGCGTCGGAGCCGCCGTCCCCCACCCGGTCCGCCGCGGACTGCGCCGCCCACGCGGAGCTGAAGGCCGCGGACCGCGGCCGTACCGTCTGCGTGACCAGGGGCGGCGAGATCCGGATCACCCTGGACGGCACCACGGCCCGCCCCTGGAAGCCGGTCACCGCGGGCGGCACGGGACTGGAGGCCGTCAACGCCGGTTTCGTGCTCCAGCGGGGTGACGCCACGGCCGCCTACCGGGCCGTGGCCGCCGGGACCGTGAAACTCGCGTCGTCCCGGCCCCTGTGCGCGGAGCCCACCGCGCCCGGCCAGGTCTCCTGCAAGGGCATCGAGGAGTGGGCGGTCACCGTCCGGGTGCGCTGAGGCGCCCGGCTAGCCGGCCAGGTGCCGCACCTGGTCCCACAGGACCGGGTCGACCACGCCCACCCGGCGCCGGAACCCGTCCACCGGCACCTCACGCAGCTCGTCGGTCTCCAGGAAACTGGGCCGTCCCTGGGAGTCGCCGACCGCGCCGGGCGGCAGCGGGATCACCCCGCTGCGTTCGTCGTGGTACTTGCTGGTGATCTTCGCGACCGTGGCCCGGTCACCGCGCACGGCCAGCACCAGACAGGGCCGGTCCTTCACCCCGTCGCGGTCCTCGTACGGGACGTCCGCCCACCAGATGTCCCCGGGGGACGGCCGCTGCGCGCGCGTCCCGCGCGTGCCCGCCCGGCCCGGCGGCCTCAGGCGCCGCCCGGCGGGCCGGCGACCGCGGCCCCAGCCGTCGACGAGCGTGGCGACCAAGGCGAGCAGCACCACCGCCGCGAGCGCCAGCCACCAAGACGTGTCCATACGACGACGTTACCGGCGCGCGCCGAACATCGCGCGCCCTCTTCGGAACCTTGTGCGCCCCGGGTCCAGCCGAACCGGTGACAGCACAGGTGAGTTCCCCCACAACGGCCCCTGGCGGAGGAGCGACCCGCGCTTTCGCGCCTTACGCTCGACAAACCGCACGACCCCCGGACAGCCCTCATCCTGAGTGGCCTCCCGTCCCGCCCACCGGATTCCCGCCAACGGAGGTTTCTGCTTCATGAAGCTCACCGTCGTCGGCTGCTCGGGGTCGTTCCCGTCCGCGGAATCGGCCTGCTCGAGCTACCTCGTCGAGGCCGACGGCTTCCGGCTGCTGCTCGACATGGGCAACGGCGCCCTCGGCGAGCTGCAGCGCCACTGCGGTCTCTACGACCTCGACGCGATCTACCTCAGCCATCTGCACGCCGATCACTGCATCGACATGTGCGCGTACTTCGTGGCGCGCTACTACCGCCATGACGGAGGCCGGTGCGCGCCCATCCCGGTCCACGGCCCCGAGGGCACCGAACACCGTCTGACCACGGCGTACGCGGACACCCCCTCCGCCTCCTCCATGAGCGAGGTCTTCGACTTCCACACGGTCAAGCCGTCCACCTTCGAGATCGGCCCGTTCACCGTGCACACCGAGCGGGTCCGGCACCCCGTGGAGGCGTACGGCATCCGTCTCGAGCACGGCGGGAAGTCGCTGACGTACTCCGGCGACACGGGCGTCACCGAGGTGCTGGACGAGCTGGCCCGGGACACCGATCTGTTCCTGTGCGAGGCCGCGTTCACCCACGGCAAGGAGAGCGTCCCGGACCTGCACCTCAACGGCCGTGAGGCGGGCGAGACGGCGGCCCGCGCGGGCGCCCGCCGCCTGGTCCTCACCCACATCCCGCCGTGGACGGACCCCGAGGTCAACCTGCGGGACGCCCGCGAGGTGTTCACGGGCCCGGTGGAGCTGGCCGCCCCCCGCCAGGTGTACTGGATCTGACCCCCCCCGCCGCCCACGACGAAGGCCCCCGGAAGCCGCGGCTTCCGGGGGCCTTCGTCGTGGG
>NZ_JBEZBT010000094.1:0-14349 GCF_040647235.1 Streptomyces sp. NPDC042638 | reverse complement strand
GAGGGCTAGCCGGGCATCCTGCGCCGGGCCGGGCCAAGGCGGCGGATCCGGCCGGCGAGCCGTACCGCGCGGCGCGCGTCCGCGTCCAGCACGCCCCAGCTGATCAGCTGCTCGGTGAGCACCGAGGGGGACTGGTCGTAGATGACGGCGAGCGTGCGCAGGTCGTCCTGGCGGATCGAGAGCACCTTGCCGTTGTAGTCGCCGCGCTGGGACTGGATCGTCGCCGCGTAGCGCTGCAGGGGGCCCGCCTTCTCGGCCGGCACGGTGGCCAGCCGCTCCAGGTCCAGGACCAGCTTCGGCGGCGGCTCGGCGGCACCGCCAGGTGTGGTGCCCGGCAGGAGCTCCTGGACCGGAACGCCATAGAAATCGGCCAACTCGGCAAGACGCTGTACGGTCACGGCACGGTCGCCACGCTCGTACGAACCGACCACCACGGCCTTCCAGCGACCCTGGGACTTTTCCTCGACACCGTGGAGGGAAAGGCCCTGCTGGGTGCGGATGGCCCGGAGCTTGGCCCCGAGCTGTTTGGCGTATTCGCTGGACATATAGCTCCCCGGACACTGTGTCGACGCGGCCGGCTGTCTTCCCGCCGCGCGGCTGGTAACTCACTGTGAGGTTACGCAGCGTGACTCTCATGCGTCAAGCCGAATGGTCCACACCGACTCTTCCGTGGTAGCGGCCACCGACTAGGCCAAGCGGGTGACAGGGGGGCGGCTGGGGAGTGCCCGGTGACCTGCTACGGTGGATGGCGCAAATCCGACGTCCTTTAAGGTCCGTCCCGTGAGGCGGAGAAGGGGGTCCGTTTCCCATGGACAAGCACGACAAACGCGACACGCACGACCAGCGCGACACGCCCGCACATCCGCCGGCGTCCGATGCGCGGCCCGTTCTCGAAGGCCCCGACATCGCGCGCATGCTGACCCGTATCGCCCACGAGATCGTCGAACGCGCCAAGGGCGCCGACGACGTGGTGCTCCTCGGCATTCCGACCCGGGGTGTCTTCCTCGCCCAGCGACTGGGCGCCAAGCTGCAGCAGATCACCGACCGCGCGGTGCCCGTCGGCTCGCTCGACATCACCATGTACCGCGACGACCTGCGCATGCACCCGCCGCGTGCGCTCGCGCGCACCGAGATCCCCGGTGACGGCATCGACGGGCGGCTGGTCGTCCTCGTCGACGACGTGCTCTTCTCCGGGCGCACGATCCGTGCCGCCCTCGACGCCCTGAACGACATCGGGCGCCCGCGCGCGGTGCAGCTCGCGGTCCTGGTCGACCGGGGCCACCGTGAACTGCCCATCCGCGCCGACTACGTCGGCAAGAACCTCCCCACGTCGTTGCGGGAGACGGTCAAGGTCCAGCTCGCCGAGGAGGACGGTCGCGACACCGTGCTGCTCGGTGCGAAGCCGGCGGGCCACTAGCGAGCCAGGCACCCGGCCGCTTCGGCGTGCCGACAGATGCCCGTTTCGCCCTAAATCTCCCGAATGAACTGCCTTACGGAGCCTGACAGATGCAGCGTCATCTCATCTCGGCCGCCGATCTCACCCGCGACGACGCCGTCCTGATCCTCGACACCGCCGAGGAGATGGCCCGGGTCGCCGACCGGCCGATCAAGAAGCTGCCGACCCTGCGCGGCCGGACGATCGTCAACCTCTTCTTCGAGGACTCCACCCGCACGCGCATCTCCTTCGAGGCCGCCGAGAAGCGGCTGTCCGCGGACGTGATCAACTTCTCCGCCAAGGGCTCGTCGGTGTCCAAGGGCGAGTCCCTGAAGGACACCGCGCAGACCCTGGAGGCCATGGGCGTCGACGCCGTGGTCATCCGGCACGGCGCCTCCGGAGCCCCGTACCGGCTCGCCAACTCCGGCTGGATCGACGCCGCCGTCATCAACGCCGGAGACGGCACCCACCAGCACCCCACCCAGGCCCTGCTGGACGCCTTCACCATGCGCCGCCGGCTGATCGGCCGCGACGCCGGGCTCGGCCAGGACCTGTCCGGCAGGCGCATCACCATCGTCGGTGACGTCCTGCACAGCCGGGTCGCCCGCTCCAACGTCGACCTGCTGCACACCCTCGGCGCCGAGGTCACCCTGGTCGCCCCGCCCACGCTCGTTCCCGTCGGCGTGGAGAGCTGGCCCTGCGAGGTGTCGTACGACCTCGACAGCACGCTGCCCAAGTGCGACGCCGTGATGATGCTCCGCGTCCAGCGCGAGCGCATGAACGCCGCCTTCTTCCCCACCGAGCGCGAGTACTCCCGCCGCTACGGCCTCGACGGCGACCGCATGGCCCGGCTGCCCGAGCACGCCATCGTGATGCACCCCGGCCCGATGGTCCGCGGCATGGAGATCACCGCCGAGGTCGCCGACTCCGGCCGCTGCACCGCCGTCGAGCAGGTCTCCAACGGTGTCTCCATCCGGATGGCCGTCCTGTACCTGCTGCTCGGGGGCAACGAACCCGCCCTCACCCACGCCCGCCCACCCGTCTCCCACCGCCACCCTTCCGACGAGCGCTTCGCGCACCCCTCCGGTCCCGAGGAGAAGTAAGACCCATGAGCAAGATCCTGATCCGCGGTGCGAAGGTGCTCGGCGGCGAGCCGCAGGACGTGCTGATCGACGGGGAGACCATCGCCGAGGTCGGCAGCGGGCTGTCCGCCGAGGGCGCCGAGGTCGTCGAGGCCGACGGCCAGGTGCTGCTGCCGGGCCTGGTCGACCTGCACACCCATCTGCGCGAGCCGGGCCGCGAGGACTCCGAGACCGTCCTGACCGGCACCCGCGCGGCGGCGAGCGGCGGCTTCACGGCCGTGTTCGCCATGGCCAACACCTTCCCGGTCGCCGACACCGCCGGCGTGGTCGAGCAGGTCTGGCGGCTCGGCCAGGAGCACGGCTACTGCGACGTCCAGCCCATCGGCGCGGTCACCGTCGGCCTGGAGGGGCGCAAGCTCGCCGAGCTGGGCGCGATGCACGAGTCCGCCGCCGGCGTCACCGTCTTCTCCGACGACGGCAAGTGCGTCGACGACGCCGTGATCATGCGCCGTGCGCTGGAGTACGTGAAGGCCTTCGGCGGTGTCGTCGCCCAGCACGCGCAGGAGCCCCGGCTCACCGAGGGCGCCCAGATGAACGAGGGCGTCGTCTCCGCCGAGCTGGGCCTGGGCGGCTGGCCGGCCGTGGCGGAGGAGTCGATCATCGCGCGGGACGTGCTGCTCGCCGAGCACGTCGGCTCCCGCGTCCACATCTGCCACCTGTCGACGGCCGGCTCCGTGGAGATCGTCCGCTGGGCCAAGTCCCGCGGCATCCAGGTCACCGCCGAGGTCACCCCGCACCACCTGCTCCTCACCGACGAGCTGGTGCGCACCTACAACCCCGTCTACAAGGTCAACCCGCCGCTGCGCACCGAGCGCGACGTCCTGGCCCTGCGTGAGGCGCTCGCCGACGGCACGATCGACATCGTCGCCACCGACCACGCCCCCCACCCGCACGAGGACAAGGACTGCGAGTGGGCCGCCGCCGCCATGGGCATGGTCGGCCTGGAGACCGCGCTGTCAGTGGTCCAGGAGACCATGGTCGACACGGGTCTGCTGGACTGGGCCGGCGTCGCCGACCGCATGTCCGTCAAGCCCGCGCAGATCGGACAGGCCACCGGCCACGGCCGTCCCGTCTCGGCTGGTGAGCCCGCCAACCTCACCCTGGTCGACACGGAATACCGTGGCCAGGTGGACCCCGCGGGCTTCGCCTCGCGCAGCCGCAACACCCCCTACCAGGGGCGTGAGCTGCCGGGCCGTGTGACGCACACGTGGCTGCGGGGCAAGGCCACGCTCGTCGACGGGAAGCTCACGTGACACCTGTAATCCTGCTGGCCGAGGCGAAGAGGTCGGCCGAGGTCACCGACTGGGGGGCCCGCATCGGCTGGCTCGTCGGACTGGTCCTCTTCATCGCGCTCGTCTACTGGCTGATGCGCGAGGGCTGGAAGTGGCGGGGCACGCTGCAGAGCGACCTGCCCGCACTGCCGGCCGCGCCGGATGAGACCGGCCCGGCGAAACTGAGCATGAGCGGCCGCTACCACGGCTCCACCACCGCCGGGCAGTGGCTGGACCGCATCGTGGCCCACGGCCTGGGCACCCGCAGCCGGGCCGAGCTCACCCTGACGGACGCGGGACTGGAGGTCGAGCGCCCCGGAGCGACCGACTTCTTCGTCCCCACGGCCGCGCTGCGCGGGGCCCGGCTGGACAAGGGCATCGCCGGCAAGGTCCTCACCGAGGGCGGACTGCTGGTGGTGACCTGGGCGCTGGGCGACAAACTGATCGACTCCGGCTTCCGCTCCGACCACGCGGCCGAGCACAGCGAGTGGGTCGGCACCCTGAACCAGATGACCAACGACACGGAAGGCGCGCGATGACGACCTCCACCAGGGGAAGCTCCTCTCAGAGGAACACGGTGCTTCCCGCCGTACTCGTCCTGGAGGACGGCCGCATCTTCCGCGGCCGCGCCTACGGGGCCGTGGGGGAGACCTTCGGCGAGGCCGTGTTCTCCACCGGCATGACCGGCTACCAGGAAACCCTCACAGACCCGTCGTACGACCGCCAGATCGTCGTCGCGACCGCCCCCCAGATCGGCAACACCGGCTGGAACGACGAGGACGACGAGTCGGGCCGCATCTGGGTCTCCGGCTACGTCGTGCGCGACCCCGCGCGCGTGCCGTCCAACTGGCGGGCCAAGCGCTCCCTGGACGAGGAGCTGGAGCGGCAGGGCGTGGTCGGCATCTCCGGCATCGACACCCGCGCCCTCACCCGCCACCTGCGCGAGCGCGGCTCGATGCGCGCCGGCGTCTTCTCCGGCGAGGCGATCGCCCCCGACGCGGAGCTGCTCCAGCGCGTGCAGGCCCAGCCCCACATGAAGGGCGCGAGCCTCTACGAGGAGGTCGCCACCAAGGAGGCGTACGTCGTCCCCGCGGTCGGCGAGAAGAAGTTCACCGTCGCCGCCGTCGACCTCGGCATCAAGGGCATGACCCCGCACCGCATGGCCGAGCGCGGCATCGAGGTGCACGTGCTGCCGGCCACCGCCACCGCCGACGAGATCTACGCCGTCGAGCCCGACGGGGTGTTCTTCTCCAACGGCCCCGGCGACCCCGCGACGGCCGACGGCCCGGTCGCGCTGATGACCGCCGTGCTGGAGCGGAAGACGCCGCTGTTCGGCATCTGCTTCGGCAACCAGATCCTCGGCCGCGCCCTCGGCTTCGGCACCTACAAGCTGAAGTACGGCCACCGGGGCATCAACCAGCCGGTCCAGGACCGTACGACCGGCAAGGTCGAGGTCACCGCGCACAACCACGGCTTCGCCGTGGACGCGCCGCTCGACAAGGTCAGCGAGACGAAGTTCGGCCGCGCCGAGGTCTCCCACGTCTGCCTGAACGACGACGTCGTGGAGGGGCTGCAGCTGCTCGACCAGCCGGCCTTCTCCGTCCAGTACCACCCCGAAGCGGCAGCGGGCCCGCACGACGCCGCCTACCTGTTCGACCGCTTCGTTTCCCTGATGGAGGGCCAGCGTGCCTAAGCGCACCGATATCCAGTCCGTCCTGGTCATCGGCTCCGGCCCGATCGTCATCGGCCAGGCCGCCGAGTTCGACTACTCCGGCACCCAGGCGTGCCGCGTGCTCAAGGCCGAGGGCCTGCGCGTCATCCTGGTCAACTCCAACCCGGCGACGATCATGACCGACCCGGAGATCGCCGACGCCACCTACGTCGAGCCGATCACCCCCGAGTTCGTCGAGAAGATCATCGCCAAGGAGCGCCCCGACGCGCTGCTGCCCACCCTGGGCGGCCAGACGGCCCTGAACACCGCCATCTCGCTGCACGAGAACGGCGCCCTGGCCAAGTACGGCGTGGAGCTGATCGGCGCCAAGCCCGAGGCGATCCACAAGGGCGAGGACCGCGACCTGTTCAAGGACGTCGTCGAAGAGGTCCGGCGCAAGATCGGGCACGGCGAGTCCGCCCGCTCGGTGATCTGCCACACCATGGACGACGTCCTCAAGGGCGTCGAGACCCTCGGCGGCTACCCGGTCGTCGTCCGCCCGTCCTTCACCATGGGCGGCGCCGGCTCCGGCTTCGCCCACGACGAGGACGAGCTGCGCCGCATCGCCGGCCAGGGCCTCACGCTCTCCCCGACCACCGAGGTGCTCCTGGAGGAGTCCATCCTCGGCTGGAAGGAGTACGAGCTGGAGCTGATGCGCGACAAGAACGACAACGTCGTGGTCGTCTGCTCCATCGAGAACTTCGACCCCATGGGCGTGCACACCGGTGACTCCATCACCGTCGCCCCGGCGATGACACTGACCGACCGCGAGTACCAGATCCTGCGGGACGTCGGCATCGCCGTCATCCGCGAGGTCGGCGTCGACACCGGCGGCTGCAACATCCAGTTCGCGGTGAACCCCGAGGACGGCCGCGTGATCGTCATCGAGATGAACCCGCGCGTCTCCCGTTCCTCGGCGCTGGCCTCCAAGGCGACCGGCTTCCCTATCGCGAAGATCGCCGCCAAGCTGGCCGTCGGCTACACGCTCGACGAGATCCCCAACGACATCACGCAGGAGACCCCGGCCTCCTTCGAGCCCACGCTCGACTACGTGGTCGTCAAGGCCCCGCGGTTCGCCTTCGAGAAGTTCCCGCAGGCCGACTCCACGCTGACCACCACCATGAAGTCGGTCGGCGAGGCCATGGCCATCGGCCGCAACTTCCCCGAGGCCTTCCAGAAGGCGCTGCGCTCGCTGGAGAAGAAGGGCAGCCAGTTCGCCTTCACCGGCGAGACGGGCGACAAGGAGGCGCTGCTGCGCGAGGCCGTACGGCCCACCGACGGCCGGATCAACACGGTCATGCAGGCCATCCGCGCCGGTGCGACGCCCGAGGAGGTCTTCGAGTACACGAAGATCGACCCGTGGTTCGTGGACCAGCTCTTCCTGATCAAGGAGATCGCGGACGAGCTGGCCGAGGCCCCCGAGCTGACCGCGGACCTGCTCGCCGAGGCCAAGCGGCACGGCTTCTCCGACCAGCAGATCGCCGAGATCCGCGGCCTGCGCGAGGACGTCGTCCGTGAGGTCCGGCACGCCCTCGGCATCCGCCCGGTCTACAAGACGGTCGACACCTGCGCCGCCGAGTTCGCCGCGAAGACGCCGTACTTCTACTCCTCCTACGACGAGGAGACCGAGGTCGCGCCGCGCGAGAAGCCCGCGGTGATCATCCTGGGCTCCGGTCCGAACCGCATCGGCCAGGGCATCGAGTTCGACTACTCCTGCGTCCACGCCTCCTTCGCGCTGTCCGACGCCGGGTACGAGACCGTGATGGTCAACTGCAACCCGGAGACCGTCTCCACCGACTACGACACCTCCGACCGGCTGTACTTCGAGCCGCTGACGCTGGAGGACGTGCTGGAGATCGTCCACGCGGAGCAGCAGGCCGGCCCGATCGCGGGCGTCATCGTCCAGCTGGGCGGCCAGACCCCGCTCGGCCTGGCGCAGGCGCTGAAGGACAACGGCGTGCCGGTCGTCGGCACGCCCCCGGAGGCCATCCACGCCGCCGAGGACCGCGGTGCCTTCGGCCGCGTCCTCGCGGAGGCGGGACTGCCGGCCCCGAAGCACGGCACGGCCACCACCTTCGCCGGGGCCAAGGCCATCGCCGACGAGATCGGCTACCCGGTCCTGGTCCGCCCGTCGTACGTGCTCGGCGGGCGCGGCATGGAGATCGTCTACGACGAGACCCGCCTGGCCGCCTACATCGCCGAGTCGACCGAGATCAGCCCCTCCCGGCCGGTCCTCGTCGACCGCTTCCTGGACGACGCCATCGAGATCGACGTCGACGCGCTCTACGACGGCGAGGAGCTGTACCTCGGCGGCGTGATGGAGCACATCGAGGAGGCCGGCATCCACTCCGGCGACTCGGCGTGCGCCCTGCCCCCGATCACCCTCGGCGGCTTCGACATCAAGCGCCTGCGCGCCTCCACCGAGGCCATCGCCAAGGGCGTCGGCGTGCGCGGCCTGATCAACATCCAGTTCGCGATGGCCGGCGACATCCTCTACGTCCTGGAGGCCAACCCGCGCGCCTCCCGTACGGTCCCCTTCACCTCCAAGGCGACCGCGGTGCCGCTCGCCAAGGCCGCCGCCCGGATCTCGCTGGGCGCGACCGTCGCCGAGCTGCGGGCCGAGGGCCTGCTGCCGAAGAACGGCGACGGCGGCGAGCTGCCGCTGGACGCGCCGATCTCCGTCAAGGAGGCCGTCATGCCGTGGTCGCGCTTCCGCGACATCCAGGGCCGCGGCGTCGACACCGTGCTCGGCCCGGAGATGCGCTCCACGGGTGAGGTCATGGGCATCGACTCCGTCTTCGGCACGGCGTACGCGAAGTCGCAGGCGGGTGCCTACGGCCCGCTGCCCACCAAGGGCCGCGCCTTCATCTCGGTCGCCAACCGCGACAAGCGCTCGATGATCTTCCCGGCGCGCGAGCTGGTCGCCCACGGCTTCGAGCTGCTCGCCACCTCCGGCACCGCCGAGGTCCTCAAGCGCAACGGCATCAACGCGACCGTCGTGCGCAAGCAGTCGGAGGGCACCGGTCCGAACGGCGAGCGGACCATCGTCCAGCTCATCCACGACGGCGAGGTCGACCTCATCGTCAACACCCCGTACGGCACCGGCGGCCGGCTCGACGGCTACGACATCCGTACGGCCGCGGTGGCCCGCTCCGTGCCGTGCCTGACGACCGTCCAGGCGCTCGCGGCGGCGGTCCAGGGCATCGACGCCCTCAACCACGGCGACGTGGGCGTCCGCTCGCTCCAGGAACACGCGCAGCACCTGACCGCGGCCCGCGACTAGCAGCCCCGAGGGGGACACCGGAAACGGTGTCCCCCTCTTCGTGAGGACACCATGTACAAGAACTTCTTCCGTCTCGTCTTCTCCCGCATGGACCCGGAGAAGGCCCACCACCTGGCCTTCCGCTGGATCCGGCTCGCCGTCCGCGTCCCCGGCCTGCGCACGTTCGTCGCGGCCGTGCTCGCGCCCCGCCACAAGGAGCTGCGGACCGAGGCGTTCGGGCTGCGGATGCACGGCCCGTTCGGGCTCGCCGCCGGCTTCGACAAGAACGCCGTCGCGATCGACGGGATGTCGATGCTGGGCTTCGACCACGTCGAGATCGGCACGGTCACCGGTGAGCCGCAGCCGGGCAACCCCAGGAAGCGGCTGTTCCGGCTCGTCGAGGACCGTGCGCTCATCAACCGCATGGGCTTCAACAACGACGGCTCGCTCGCCGTGGCGGCCCGGCTGGCCACCCGTGAGCCGGTGTTCAGGACCGTCGTCGGCGTCAACATCGGCAAGACCAAGGCCGTCCCGGAGGCGGAGGCCGTCGCGGACTACGTGAAGTCCGCCGAGCGCCTGGCCGCGTACGCCGACTACCTGGTCGTGAACGTCTCCTCGCCGAACACGCCCGGCCTGCGGGACCTCCAGGCGACCGAGGCCCTGCGCCCGCTGCTCACGGCCGTGCGCGAGGCCGCCGACCGCACGGTGGCGAACCGGCGCGTCCCGCTGCTCGTGAAGATCGCCCCGGACCTCGCCGACGAGGACGTCGACGCGGTCGCCGACCTCGCCGTGGAGCTGGGCCTGGACGGCATCATCGCGACCAACACCACCATCGCCCGTGAGGGCCTCGGCCTGCGGTCCTCCGCCGACCTGGTGAAGGAGACCGGCGGGCTGTCCGGCGCCCCGCTGAAGGCGCGCTCCCTGGAGGTCCTGCGCCGCCTGTACGCGCGCGTGGGCGACCGGATCACCCTGGTGGGCGTCGGCGGCGTGGAGAGCGCCGAGGACGCCTGGCAGCGCATTCTGGCCGGTGCCACGCTGGTCCAGGGCTACAGCGCCTTCATCTACGAGGGCCCCTTCTGGTGCCGGTCCCTCCACAAGGGCCTCGCGGCCCGCCTGCGCACCAGCCCGTACGCCACCCTCGCCGACGCGGTCGGCGCCGACGTGAGGAAGCCCGCATGAGCCCGTTGGAGCCCTTCGGCGCCCGGCTGCGCCGCGCCATGGACGAGCGCGGCCCGCTGTGCGTCGGCATCGACCCGCACGCCTCCCTGCTCGCCGAGTGGGGCCTGGACGACGACGTCGTCGGCCTGGAGCGGTTCAGCCGTACGGTCGTCGAGGCCATGGCCGACCGGGTCGCCGTCCTGAAGCCGCAGAGCGCCTTCTTCGAGCGGTTCGGCTCGCGCGGCCTCGCCGTGCTGGAGACGTCGGTCCAGGAGGCACGGGCGGCCGGCGCCCTGGTCGTGATGGACGCCAAGCGCGGCGACATCGGCTCGACCATGGCCGCCTACGCCGAGGCGTTCCTGCACCCGGACGCCCCGCTGTTCTCCGACGCGCTGACCGTCTCGCCGTACCTCGGCTACGGCTCGCTCAGCCCGGCCGTCGCCCTCGCCCGGGAGAGCGGCACCGGTCTGTTCGTGCTGGCGCTGACCTCGAACCCGGAGGGCGGCGAGGTGCAGCACGCGGTCCGCGCGGACGGCCGGAACGTCGGCGCGACCATGCTGGCCCACCTGGCGGCCGAGAACGCGGGGGAGGAGCCGCTGGGCTCGTTCGGCGCGGTGGTCGGCGCCACGCTCGGCGACCTGTCCTCGTACGACCTGGACGTCAACGGGCCGCTCCTCGCGCCCGGCATCGGCGCCCAGGGCGCGACCCCGGCCGATCTTCCCGGGGTCTTCGGCGCGGCCGTGCGCAATGTCGTGCCCAACGTCAGCCGGGGTGTCCTGCGTCACGGTCCCGACGTCAGCGCGCTGCGCGGGGCGGCCGAGCGGTTCGCGGAGGAGATCCGGGCGGCCGTCACCGCGGTCTGAGCCGTGTGCCGGGTGCCCGGCCGAGCGGTATCGCGGTGGCCTGAGTGTGAATACATCCTCAAATCGTGGGCAGTATGTCTGAAATGTCCGGCCTCACGGAGGCTGACCAGGACTTTTCCGCTGTTCTCGCTGACTCTGGCGGACTTGACCGCTAGTCTCCGAGCAGTGGGGGCACTTCCCACGCCCCTCAGGCAGTGGGGGAGAACGGGCAGCGTGTTGCTCGTAGCTCCCCAGGTGTGGGGCGACTAGGTTCCTCACCGGTCCGTATCCGACAGTTCGACATCCGAGGTGACGTAGGCGTGGCTCTTCCGCCCCTTACCCCTGAACAGCGCGCAGCCGCGCTCGAAAAGGCCGCCGCGGCTCGCCGGGAGCGGGCCGAGGTCAAGAATCGACTCAAGCACTCCGGCGCCTCCCTGCACGAGGTCATCAAGCAGGGCCAGGAGAACGACGTCATCGGCAAGATGAAGGTCTCCGCCCTGCTGGAGTCCCTGCCGGGCGTGGGCAAGGTCCGCGCCAAGCAGATCATGGAGCGTCTGGGCATCTCCGAGAGCCGCCGTGTGCGCGGTCTCGGTTCCAACCAGATCGCCTCCCTGGAGCGTGAGTTCGGCAGCACCGGCTCCTGAGTCCGCCCCCGGGCGGGCAGGGAGTCCCGGGCACTCCGGGATTGCTGGAATAATCGCTGCATGGCAGTAACACTCCGGGGGACGACCCCCGAGCCCCCGGACGCACGTCCGCGGCTGACCGTGCTCTCCGGCCCCTCGGGGGTCGGCAAGAGCACGGTCGTCGCCCATATGCGCAAGGAACACCCCGAGGTCTGGCTCTCGGTGTCGGCCACCACCCGCAAGCCGCGCCCCGGCGAGCAGCACGGTGTCCACTACTTCTTCGTCACCGACGATGAGATGGACAAGCTGATCGCCAACGGCGAGCTGCTGGAGTGGGCCGAGTTCGCCGGCAACCGCTACGGCACGCCCCGCAGGGCGGTGCTGGAGCGGCTGGAGAACGGCGAGCCCGTCCTGCTGGAGATCGATCTCCAGGGAGCCCGGCAGGTCCGGGAGTCGATGCCCGACGCCCAGCTGGTGTTCCTGGCCCCGCCCTCGTGGGAGGAGCTGGTGCGCAGGCTGACCGGCCGGGGGACCGAGTCGCCCGAGGTCATCGAGCGCCGCCTGGAGGCGGCGCGGACCGAGCTGGCGGCCGAGCCGGAGTTCGATACGACCTTGGTCAATACCTCCGTCGAGGACGTGGCCCGCGAGCTGCTAGCCTTGATGGACGTTGTGTGATCGTGACCGTGATCACGATGTCTGATTCTTACCCATCCATCGGAAGGTAGAGCGTGTCCTCTTCCATCACCGCGCCCGAGGGCATCATCAACCCGCCGATCGACGAGCTCCTCGAGGCGACCGACTCGAAGTACAGCCTCGTGATCTACGCGGCCAAGCGTGCCCGCCAGATCAACGCGTACTACTCGCAGCTCGGTGAAGGCCTCCTCGAATACGTCGGTCCGCTCGTCGACACCCACGTGCACGAGAAGCCGCTCTCGATCGCCCTGCGCGAGATCAACGCGGGTCTGCTGACCTCCGAGGCCGTCGAGGGCCCGGCGCAGTAGTACTTTCGTATTGCGGTTGACTTATCCACAGGCCCGGCAGTCACGCTGCCGGGCCTGTGGTGTGTCATGGAGCCAGTCGTAGCCAGTCGTACGTTGTCGTCGTACGTTGTCGAGTCCGGGGAGACACGGTGGACAAGCCGAGGGTCGTACTGGGGGTCAGCGGCGGCATCGCCGCCTACAAGGCCTGTGAGCTGTTGAGAAGGTTCACGGAGTCGGGCCACGACGTGCGCGTGGTGCCCACCGCCTCCGCGCTGCACTTCGTCGGCGCCGCCACCTGGTCCGCCCTGTCGGGCAACCCGGTCGCCACCGAGGTCTGGGACGACGTCCACGAGGTCCCGCACGTCCGCATCGGCCAGCACGCCGACCTGGTGGTCGTCGCCCCGGCCACCGCCGACATGCTCGCCAAGGCCGCCCACGGCCTCGCCGACGACCTGCTGACCAACACGCTCCTCACCGCCCGCTGCCCGGTGGTCTTCGCCCCGGCGATGCACACCGAGATGTGGGAGCACCCGGCCACCCAGGAGAACGTGGCCACGCTGCGCCGCCGCGGCGCCGTCGTCGTCGAGCCCGCCGTCGGGCGCCTCACCGGCGTCGACACCGGCAAGGGCCGGCTGCCCGACCCCACCGAGATCTTCGAGGTCTGCCGCCGCGTGCTGGCCCGCGGCGGCACCGCGCCCGACCTGGCGGGGCGGCACGTCGTCGTCTCCGCGGGCGGCACCCGCGAGCCGCTCGACCCGGTCCGGTTCCTCGGCAACCGCTCCTCCGGCAAGCAGGGCTACGCCCTGGCCCGGACCGCCGCCGCCCGCGGGGCCCGGGTGACCCTCGTCTCCGCCAACACCGGCCTGCCCGACCCCGCGGGCGTGGACGTCGTCCGGGCCGGCACCGCCGTGCAGCTGCGCGAGGCCGTCCTGAAGGCCGCCGCGGACGCCGACGCCGTGGTCATGGCCGCCGCCGTCGCCGACTTCCGCCCGGCCGCCTACGCCACCGGGAAGATCAAGAAGAAGGACGGGCAGGACCCCGACCCGATCGTCCTGGTGCGAAATCCGGACATCCTCGCGGAGGTGTCCGCCGATCGGGCCCGGCCCGGACAGGTGATCGTGGGCTTCGCCGCCGAGACCGACGACGTCCTCGCCAACGGCCGCGCCAAGCTCGCCCGCAAGGGCTGCGACCTGCTCGTGGTCAACGAGGTCGGCGAGCGCAAGACCTTCGGCTCCGAGGAGAACGAGGCCGTCGTGCTGGGCTCCGACGGCACCGAGACCCCGGTGCCGTACGGCCCCAAGGAGGCGCTCGCCGACACCGTCTGGGACCTCGTCGTAGGCCGACTGGCCTGACGTCCGGCGCGCGATCGGGCGAACCCGGTGCCGGGCCACGTCAGGCTCAAATCGGGTGTGGCGGCCCTGGCCAAGGCCGCACGCCATTGTGCAGAATGCCCGTGCCGCAGGTCACAGCGCTCCCGAGAGGCGAGACGGTGGCCCGTCGGACGAGTGCGACCGATAAACTGTTCACGGTCGACGCCGGGCGCAGCCCCGTGTCCTCCGCAAATGATCAGCCAGCAGCCGCTGCAACCCCAGGGAGCGTTGTGTCCCGTCGCCTGTTCACCTCGGAGTCCGTGACCGAGGGTCACCCCGACAAGATCGCTGACCAGATCAGCGACACCATTCTCGACGCGCTTCTGCGCGAGGACCCGACCTCCCGGGTCGCGGTCGAGACCCTGATCACCACCGGCCTGGTCCACGTGGCCGGCGAGGTCACGACCAAGGCCTACGCGGACATCGCGACCCTCGTCCGCGGCAAGATCCTGGACATCGGCTACGACTCCTCCAAGAAGGGCTTCGACGGCGCCTCCTGTGGTGTGTCGGTGTCCATCGGCGCGCAGTCCCCGGACATCGCGCAGGGTGTGGACG
>NZ_JBEZBT010000093.1:0-14683 GCF_040647235.1 Streptomyces sp. NPDC042638 | reverse complement strand
CCCCTCGGCCTCCGGACCACGCCGGCTGACCAGAACCAGATGCCGCACACCGTGCGCGTCGACCAGGTGCCGGGCGACTAGGGCGCCCAGGGAACCGGTGCCGCCGGTGACCAGGACCGTGCCCCCGGGGGCGAAGGCGTACGCACTCCCGGTCCTGGTCTCGGCACCAGCGTCGGCGTCGACCGCGGGCTCGGTCTCGACGGCAGCCGCGCGTACCAGACGCGGGACCGACAGGGCCGTGCCGCGGACGGCGACCAGCGGCTCCGCCGTGGCGAGGACGGGACCCAGGACGGGACCCGCTCCGGCCGAAGCGGCAGGGTCGAGGTCGACGAGCACGATCCGGTCGGGGTTCTCGGTCTGGGCGGCGCGGACCAGGCCCCACACGGCGGCGCCGGCCGGGTCCGTGACGTCAGCGTCGCCGCCCGCGGGCACCGCGCCCCGGGTCACGACGACGAGAGGTACGGCGTCCAGGGCAGGTGCGGCGGCCAGCCACGCCTGGACCACGGCCACGACGCGGGTGGTGAGGCCGAGCGGGTCCTCGCC
Organism: Streptomyces sp. NPDC042638; assembly: GCF_040647235.1. Classification (NCBI taxonomy): domain Bacteria; kingdom Bacillati; phylum Actinomycetota; class Actinomycetes; order Kitasatosporales; family Streptomycetaceae; genus Streptomyces; species Streptomyces sp. NPDC042638. The sequence continues at coordinate 14,140 of NZ_JBEZBT010000093.1, read as the reverse complement.
GTCGCCGGTCGTCGCCGTCAGGACGGCGACCGGCGGCAGGGTCTCGCGGGCGGCGAGCGCCGTCACGTCGTCGACGGTGGCGAGAGGCGCCCAGGAGGCGGGGGCGGCGGCGCCCTCGGGGGCGGGCAGCGGGGTCCACTCCACGCGGAACAGCGAGTCACGGCTCTCCCGGCCGGCCGCGCCGGCGCCGAGCTGCTCGGCGGTGACCGGCAGGGATACCAGCGAGTCCATGGTCAGGACGAGGTCGCCGCTCTCGTCGGCGGCCTGGAACGAGAGCGCGTCTGGGCCGCTCGGGGCGACTCGTACGCGCAGGGCGGAGGCGCCCAGGGCGTGCAGGACGAGACCGTTCCAGGCGAAGGGCAGAACTTTGCGGTCGTCCTCGGGGTTGGCGAAGGCGTTGGTGTGCAGGGCGGCGTCGAGCAGGGCCGGGTGGATGCCGAACCGGTCGGCGTTCTCGCGCTGCTCGGGCGGCAGGACAGCCTCGGCGAACAGTTCGTCGCCGCGCCGCCACACGCCGCGCAGGCCTTGGAAGGCCGGGCCGTAGGCGTATCCGCGGGCGGCCAGATCCGAGTAGAAGTCGTCGATGGCGACGGGCTGCGTGCCGGCCGGAGGCCAGGCGGCGAAGTCGACGGCGGGCGTCGTGCCGTCGGCCCGGGCGGCGTTGGAGAGCAGGCCGGTGGCATGCCGGGTCCATCCCTCCTGCCCCGCCTCGTCGGAGGTCTCCTCGCGGAGGGAGTAGACGTCCACGGTGCGCGAGCCGTTGGGGCTGGCGCCGCTGACGGTGACCTGGATTCGGACGCCGCCCTGCTCGGGCAGCACGAGCGGTGACTCGATGACGAGTTCCTCCAGGACACCGCAGCCGAACTCGTCGCCGGCTCGGACCGCCAGATCGACGTAGACGGTTCCGGGTACGACGACCGCGCCTGCGATGGCGTGGTCCGCGAGCCACGGGTGGGTGCGTAGGGAGAGTCGGGAGGTGAGGACCAGACCGTCGGACTGTGGCAGCGGGACCACCGCGCCGAGCAGCGGGTGGTCGGAGCCGGTCAGGCCGAGCGAGGCGGCGTCGTTCGCGGTGCCGGTCAGCTGGATCCAGTAGTGCTGGTGGTCGAAGGCGTATGTCGGGAGGTCGATGCGGCCAGCGTCGGCTCCGGCCGCGAGGACGCCGCTCCAGTCGACGTGGACGCCTCGGACGAAGAGCTCGGCCATCGAGGTGAACAGGCGGCGCGGTCCGCCGTCTTCACGGCGCAGGGAGCCGGTCACGACGGCATCGGCATCGGCGCGGACCACGATCTCGCTGATCGGCTGGACCAGGACGGGGTGGGCGCTGGACTCCACGAACACGGTGTGGCCGTCGGCCAGGAGGTCAGCGATCGCTGGACCGAAGCAGACCTGCCGGCGCAGGTTGCGGTACCAGTAGCCGCCGTCGAGGACACCCGCCTCGCGAATCCACTCGCCGGTCACGGTGGAGAAGAACGGCACGGCAGGAGCCTGGCTGCGGATGTCGGCGAAGGCCTCGCCCAGGATCTCCTGGACGGCTTCGACATGCCGGGTGTGCGAGGCATAGTCGACTGCGATGCGGCGCACGCGTACGCCTTGGTCCTCCAGCGCGTCGATGGCCTCGTCGAGGGCTTCGGCGTCACCGGCGATCACCACTGACACCGGACCGTTGACCGCCGCGACTTCGATCCGGCCGGCCCACCGCTCCAGACGCTCGACGGCCTCTGTCTCAGACAGCGCCACCGACGCCATACCGCCACGGCCCGCCAGACTTGCGGCGATGACCTGACTACGTACGGCCACGATGCGAGCAGCGTTCTCCAGGGACAGCGCGCCCGACACGCACGCGGCGGCGATCTCACCCTGCGAGTGACCGACCACCGCATCCGGCACCACACCGACCGACGACCAGACGGCGGCAAGGCCGATCATCACAGCGAAGCTCGCAGGCTGCAGCACATCCACGCGCTCCAGGAGTTCGGGCGGAGCATCCCCCCGCAGCACATCCACCAGCGACCAGTCGACCCACCGCTCGAGCGCCGTCGCGCACTCAGCGATCCGCTCCGCGAACACCGGTGAGGAATCGAGGAGTTCGCGGCCCATGCCGGTCCATTGCGAACCCTGCCCCGGAAAGACGAGCACGACCTTTCCGGCCCCGCCCGGCGTCGACGCGCTGCCGACGGCCACCGCGCGTGCGGCCTCGCCGCGCGCAAGCGCGCCCAGGCCCGCCAGGGCCTCTTCGGGCGAGTCGGCCACGACGACCGCGCGCTCGGCGAGCGTCGCCCGTCCGGTGGCCAATGCGGCCGCGACGTCGGCGAGGTCGACCGTGCCGGACGCCTCGACGAACGAAAGCAGACGGTCCGCCTGGCCGGTGAGCGAGGCGGCCGTGGCCGCCGACAGCACCAGCGGCACCACGCCGTCGACCGCTGGAGCCGGAGAGGGGCCGGAGGCAGTTTCTGCGGCGGGCTCATCTTCCGGTGCCTGCTCCAGGATCAGGTGGGCGTTCGTACCGCTGGCACCGAACGAAGACACACCGGCCCGGCGCGGCCGGCCCACCTCTGGCCACGCGCGGGCCTCCGTCAGCAGCTCCACCGAGCCCGCCGTCCAGTCCACCTGCGGGGTGGGGGCGTCGACGTGCCGGGTGGCAGGCATGACACCGTGCCGCAGCGCCTGCACCATGTTGATCACTGCGGCCACGCCGGAGGCGGCCTGGGTGTGGCCGATCACCGACTTGACCGAGCCGAGCCACAGCGGCCGGTCCTCCGACCGGTCCTGCCCGTACGTGGCGATCAGGGCTTGCGCCTCGATCGGGTCACCGAGAACGGTGCCGGTGCCGTGGCCCTCGACCATGTCGATGTCGGCCGTGGTGAGGTCGGCGCTCTCCAGCGCCTTGCGGATGACGCGCTGCTGCGCGGGTCCGTTGGGCGCCGTCAGGCCGTTGGAAGCGCCGTCCTGGTTGAGGGCGGAGCCGCGGATCACCGCGAGGACCCGGTGTCCGTTGCGGCGTGCTTCCGACAGCCGCTCGAGCAGGATCACACCTGCGCCTTCGGCCCAGCTGGAGCCGTCCGCGCAGGCCGCGTACGACTTGCAGCGGCCGTCGAAGGCGAGGCCGCGCTGCCGGGCGAAGCCGACGAACCCGCCGGGGGTCGCCATCACGGTGGCGCCGCCGGCCAGGGCCATGGAGCACTCGCCTCGCCGCAGTGCCTGGGCGGCCAGGTGGACGGCAACCATGGAGGAGGAACACATGGTGTCGACGGTGACGGCGGGCCCTTCGAGGCCGAGTGTGTAGGCGACCCGTCCCGAGGCGATGCCGCCCGCGGTGCCCAGGGCGCGCTCCAGGCTGAGGAAGCCTTCGAGGCCGCTGAGGTCGGGCGCGTAGTCCTGGTGGACCATGCCGGCGAACACGCCGATGTCAGTGCCGCGTACGGAGTGCGGGTCGACGCCGGCTCGTTCGAGGGCCTCCCAGGAGACCTCGAGGAGCTGCCGCTGCTGAGGGTCCATCGCGAGCGCCTCGCGCGGGGATATCCCGAAGAACGCGGCGTCGAATTGGCCGGCGTCGTGCAGGAACGCGCCCTCGCGGACGTACGTCGTGCCGGGGTTGTCCGGGTCGGGGTGGTAGAGGCCCTCCAGATCCCAGCCGCGGTCCTCGGGGAAGGTGGTGTAGACGTCGGTGCCGTCGGTCACCACCCGCCACAGGTCCTCGGGGGTGCGTATGCCGCCCGCGTACCGACAGGCCATCGAAACGATCGCGATGGGTTCGGCCGAGGACTCGGAGAGACGCTGGTTCTCCTGCTGGAGCCGCGTGTTCTCCTTGAGCGAGGCACGCAGTGCGTTGACGATCTGCTCGTCCGGTGCCGTCATCTCGGTAGGTCCTCCGTCTTTGTCGCTGTCGGTAAACCAAATGTCGGTAAGTCGGGTGATCAGTCGGTGTCGTTTCCCAGGGCGCGCTTCACGAGGTCGGCGATGTCCGTCACGTCGATCAGGTCGGCGGCGTCCTCAGCGGCGGGCATCACCGGGTCTGACTCGGGAGTCGTCACCCCGGGGGGCGGAGCCGTCCTCGGGGCCAATGAGGCTGAGCAGCATGTCGAGAAGGCCGGCCTTCCGGAACCGGGCGAGCGGGACCTGATCAGAACGCAGGAAACCGACGAGGGCGTCCGGGGTCGGATAGTCGAAGAAGAGGGTCGCGGGCGGCTGCAAAGTACGAGGTCGGTTGACGCGGCGCGGAACCCTCATAGCGGTTTCTTGCTGGGCAATTCTGTGACTGCGGAGGATCCGCGCATATCGAGGGCTGCCTCCACGAGATTAGACAGGGCCGCCTTCGTGGGGCATCCCCTGGTCTGGTAGCTCCCGGCTGCGTCCAAGGAGCGGACCACTGGCACCTGTGGCACCTGTGGCACCTGCTCGGCGAGGCGGCGCACACAGGGAAGCCCCGGCGCACGGCGCGGAGCAACGCCCGCCTCACCACGTAGGACACGGTTCAAGTCAGGTGATCAGTCGGTGTCGTTTCCCAGGGCGCGCTTCACGAGGTCGGCGACGTCCATCACGTCGATGAGGTCGGCGTCGTCCTCAGCGGCGGGCATCACCGGTTCTGGCTCGGGAGTCGTCACCCCGGGGGCGGAGCCGTCCTCGGGACCGACGAGGCTGAGCAGCGTGTCGAGAAGGCCGGCCTCCCGGAACCGGGCGAGCGGGACCTGCGCGAGTACGCGCCGCAGCTCGTCCTCCCGCGCGTCCAGGTCGTCGTCGCCCGTTTCCGTCAGCAGTTCAGAGCGCAGGAAACCGACGAGGGCGTCCGGGGTCGGATAGTCGAAGATGAGGGTCGCGGGCAGTCGTAGACCGGTGGCCACGTGCAGGCTGTTGCGGAGGTTGACCGCGGCGAGCGAGTCGAAACCGACCTCCTGGAAGGACTGGAGCGGGCCGATGCTGTCCGTGCCGCTGTGTCCGAGGACGGTCGAGGCCTGTCCGCACACCAGCCGGAGCAAGAGACGGTTCTGTTCCGCCTCGGGGACGTTGCGGAGGGAGTCCACCAGGGATGAGGTGATGCCGGTGTTCTCGGCATCGGGCTGGGAGGCGCGCAGGGCGGCGGCGGCCTCGGGCAGGTCGGCGAAGAGCGGGCTGACCCGTACAGAGGTGAACGCCGGGATAAACGCCTCCCAGTCCATGTCGACGACCGTCACGGCTTTCTCTCGCGCTTCCACGGCCTGTTCGAACGCGGTCATCGCGATCTGTTGGGTCATCGGCAGGACACCGCGGCGGCGCAGCTGCGCGAGGGTCGCCTCGTCCATGGCGGGGCCGATTTCGTCGAGGGCTCCCCAGGCGATCGAGGTGGCCGCGAGTCCTCGGCCGCGGCGCCGTTCGACCAGGGCATCCAGGACCGCGTTGGCCGCGCCGGAGACGCCCTGGCCACCACCGCCCCAGATTCCGGCGATCGAGGAGAAGACCACGAAGGCATCGAGCGGGGCCCCGCCGGCGTCAGTGTCGGTGAACAGTTCGTCGAGCCATACAGCGGTGTCGACCTTGGCCGCGAAGACCTCGGTGAGGTCGGCGAGGCCGGTGTCGGCGATGTTGCTGGTCCAGGCGGTGTCGGCGGCGTGCACGACGGCGGTGAGCGGCTGCTCCTGCGGGGTCTCGGCGATGAGTCGGGCGAGCGTCGCACGGTCGGCGTCGGCGCAGGAGACGACTGTCGTCTCCGCCCCGGTGGCCGCGAGCTTGTCCAGCAACGTGGTGACGGCGTCGGCGGGCGCCTGAGCCGTGGTCGTGATGATGAGACGGCGCGCGCCGGACCGGGCGAGCCAGAGCGAGGCATGTGCGCCGAGGGCCTCGGCGCCGCCAGTCACAAGGACTGTGCCATGAGGCTGCCAGCCGCCGTCGGCAGGCGCCTCGGGTGCGGGCTTGCGGGTGAGCCGCCTGCTGTAGACGCCGGAGCGGCGTACGGCGAGCTGGTCGTCCCCCGCTGCGCCGTTCAGCGCGCCCACGAGATACTGCGCGGTGCGGGCGTCGGCGGTTGCCGGTAGGTCGATCAGGCCGCCCCACCGGTCGGGGTGTTCAAGGGCCACGGCACGGCCCAGGCCCCAGAGCGCGGCCTCGCCGGGATCGGTAACGGTGTCCTGGATACCGGTGTTCACCACGCCCCGGGTCAGACACCACAATGGCCCGTTGACGCCCGCGTCTCCGAGGGCCTGAATCAGCGCGAGGGTCCTGGCGGCGGTGACAGTGGTGTCCTGCGTGCCGTCGAGGGCCAGCAGGGAGAGAACTCCTGCCGGCTCGTACTCGGCTCGGATGCCGCTCAACTGCTCGGTGAGACCGGTGCGGGTGAAGGTGGAGGGCGCGATCTCCAAGGGCACGATGTCGAGTCCCTGGGCACCGAGCGCCGCGAGGAGCTCGGCCACCTGGGAGCCGGCCGTGGAGTCGGCCGGGAAACCGCTCGCGCCTTCGACCTGGCATCCCGGCGGCAGTACGGCGAGCCAGCGGCCCGCGGGTACTCCCGACACCTCCCGGTCCAGGGGCCGCCAGGTGATGGCGTAGCGGAGGCGCTCAGCGCTGAACCGCTGCCGGCGCCTGCCTCGCCAGTCCGCCAGCACCGGCACGACAGTGCGCAGGGCGTCTCGCAGACTGGCGGAGTCAGAGGCGAGCAGTCCGGCGAGCGAGTCCGCGTCGGTCTGCTCGACGGCGCTCCAGAAGTCCGCGTCGGTGTCCTCGCCCGAGGCTCCGCTGCCGTCGGTGTTGTCGGCCTCCTGCAACCAGTAGTGACGTCGATCGAAGGCGTACGTCGGGAGCTCGACCTGCGAGGCACCGGCACCGGACGGCAGCGTTGCCGCCCAGTCCACAGGCACGCCCCGGACAAAGAGCTCGGCTATCGAGGTGAACAGCCGGTGCGGACCGCCCTCGTCACGGCGCAGTGTGCCACCGACGACAGCACGCAGCCGGACCGTGTCATCCGCCTGGTCCACGATCTCATTGACCGGCTGCACCAGAACCGGATGGGCACTGACCTCCACGAACACCGTATGACCGCCGGCCAGGAGGTCGGCGATGGCGGGACCGAAACGGACCTGGCCACGCAGGTTGCGGTACCAGTAGCCGCCGTCGAGGACACCCGCCTCCCGCACCCACTCCCCCGTCACCGTCGAGCGGAAAGGAATCAGCGGGGCTTGGGCACGGATGTCGGCGAACGCCTCACCCAGGGTCTCCTCGATCGCCTCGACATGCCGGGTGTGGGAGGCGTAGTCCACCGCGACCCGGCGCACCCGCACACCCTCGGCGGCAAGAACCTCCAGCGCCTCGTCGAGAGCCTCGGCATCACCGGCGATCACCACCGAGGACGGACCGTTGACCGCCGCCACCTCGACTCGATCGGCCCACCGCTCGATACGCTCGGCCACTTCTGCCTCAGGCAGCGCCACCGACGCCATACCGCCGCGGCCCGCCAGACGGCCCGCGATGACCTGGCTGCGTACCGCCACCACCCGGGCAGCGTCCTCCAGCGACAACGCACCCGCCACACACGCGGCCGCGATCTCACCCTGCGAATGCCCCACCACCGCATCCGGCACCACACCCACCGACGCCCACACCGCAGCCAGACCCACCATCACCGCGAAACTCGCAGGCTGCACCACATCCACCCGCTCCAACAGATCGGCCGGAGCATCCCCCCGCAGCACATCCACCAGCGACCAGTCCACCCACCGCTCCAACGCCGCCGCGCACTCAGCGATCCGCTCCGCGAACACCGGCGAGGAGTCCAGGAGTTCGCGACCCATGCCGGCCCACTGCGAACCCTGACCGGGGAACACCAGAACCGTCCGCCCCGCACCCACCGCGCTGCCAGTGACCAGACGGGGATGGGACTCACCCCGCGCCAGCGCACCAAGCCCCGCCAACGCTTCCTCCCCGGAGTCGGCCACGATCACCGCACGCTCGGACAGCATCGCCCGCTGAGCGACCAACGCACCCGCCACGTGCGGCAGTGTGCCCGCGTTCTCCCCGACGAACGACACCAGCCGCTCCGCCTGCCCCACCAGCGAACCAGGACTCCGCGCCGACACCACCAGCGGCACCACGACGGGCGCAGCGGGCAGCTCCACACCGCTCTCCGCCGCCGCCTCGGCGGGCTCTTCCGGTGACTCCTCCAGGATCACGTGGGCGTTGGTGCCGCTCGCGCCGAAGGAGGAAACGGCGGCTCGGCGCGGCCGGCCCGTGTCCGGCCATTCTCGCGCCTCTCTGAGCAGTTCGACCGCCCCGGCCGTCCAGTCCACCTGCGATGTCGGCTCCTCCACATGGAGCGTCGGCGGCATGACTCCGTGTCGCAGCGCCTCGACCATCTTGATGACGCCGGAGACACCCGCCGCTGCCTGGGTGTGGCCGATGTTGGACTTCAGCGAGCCGAGCCACAGCGGACGGTCGGCGGGCCGGTCCTGTCCGTAGGTGGCAAGCAGTGCCTGGACCTCGATCGGGTCGCCCAGGGAGGTGCCGGTGCCGTGGCCCTCGACAATGTCGACGTCCTTCGCCGATAGGCCCGCGTCGGACAGAGCGCGCCGGATGACGCGCTGCTGGGAGGGTCCGTTGGGAGCGGTCAGGCCGTTCGAGGCGCCGTCCTGATTGACAGCGCTGCCGCGCAGCACGGCCAGGATCCGGTGGCCGTTGCGGCGGGCCTCCGACAGACGCTCCAGGACGATCACGCCCACACCCTCGGCCCAGCCGGTGCCGTCGGCGGTCGAGGAGTACGCCTTGCACCGGCCGTCGGCGGAGAGACCGCGCTGGCGGGCGAACTCCACGAAGGCGTCCGGGCTGGACATGACGGTCGCACCACCTGCGAGGGCGAGCGAGCACTCTCCGCGCCGTAGCGCCTGGGTCGCCAGGTGCATCGCCACGAGGGAGGACGAACAAGCCGTGTCGATGGTCACCGCCGGCCCTTCGAAGCCGAACACGTACGACACGCGTCCCGACGCCACGCTCGACGAAGTGCCGGTCATCACGTAGCCCCGCACGTCCTCGGGGATCTGCCGCAGCCGGGTGACGTAGTCGTGGTGGACGATGCCGGTGAAAACACCGATGTCGCGGCCCCGGGCGGAGAGGGGGTCGATTCCGGCCCGCTCCAGGGCCTCCCATGAGGTCTCCAGGAGCAGCCGCTGCTGCGGATCCATCGCGAGGGCCTCGCGCGGCGAGATCCCGAAGAGTCCGGCGTCGAATTGGGCGGCGTCGTGCAGGAATCCGCCGACGCGGGTGTAGGTGGTGCCAGGGTGGGTGGGGTCGGGGTGGTAGAGCTTGTCGACGTCCCAGTTCCGGTCCTGCGGGAAGCCGGAGAGCGCGTCGCGCTCCTCGGCGACCAGTCGCCACAGTTCCTCAGGGGTGTTGACGCCGCCGGGCAGGCGGGTGCTCATGGCGATGATGGCGATCGGCTCGTTGGGGTCCGCGAGCACGGCAGGTCCGGATGGGACGGCTCCAGCCTTCAAGTTCGTGGCTTCCTCACCGAGCAGTTCGGTGCGCAGGTGCCAGGCGAGGGCGGAAGGGGTCGGGTAGTCGAAGGCAAGGCTGCTGGGAAGGCTCATGCCGGTGAAGTCGTGCAACCGGTTGCGGAGTTTGACGGCGCTGAGGGAGTCGAAGCCGAGGTCCTTGAAAGGCTGCTTTTCGTCGAGGGCTTCAGCGCTGGTGTGGCCGAGAACGACGGCCGCGCTCTCCTTCACAAGGTCCAGCAGGACGCGCTGCTGTTCGGTGGCTCCGAGCGCGGCGAGCCGGTGGGCCAGCGATCCGCTCTCGGCGGCCGGCCGTCCCACGACCCGTCGGACGAACGGCCCGTCCTCCGTCGCCCGTGCCTCGCGAAGAGCGGGGGTGCCGACCGCGGCGGCGATGACGGTGCTGTCCATGCGGCCCAGGGTCAGTGGTCCGAGCGCGGCGACTGGTTCGCCCGTGTGGTCGGCGAGCTCCACGAGGTGGCGTCCGCCCTCCACAGGCGTGGCCCGCAGCCGCAGGGCGGTGGCGCCCTCGGCGTACACGGCCAGGTCGGCGCAGATGGTGAGATCGCGCTCACTCTCACCGGTGCGGCCGGCCAGGTGGCGAAGGACGGTGTCGAGGAGTGCGGGATGGAGGGTGAACCCCGCGGCCTCGTCGGCGAGTTCCGGAGGCAGGGAGACGTCGGCGAAGAGCTGGCCGTCTTGTTCCGCCAGGCCGTGTAGTCGTACCCCGCGGATGTCGAGGAGGTCCGCCGGGGCGTCGGCTCCGGTGGCCGGCCAGGTGCGCAAGTCGAAGGATGGCGTGGGCAGCCCGGGCCGGAGCAGTGCGCGGACGTGGCGCGTCCAGGTGCTGTCCTCGTCGCCGGCCCGCCTGCTGTGGACGACGACCGGGCGCAGCCCGTCCCGGCCGGGGACATCGACGTGGACACGGAGCTGGAGGTGGCCGTGCTCGGGCACGGTCAGCGGGGTGTCGACGATGATCTGCTCGACGGCGCCGCTTCCCGCCTCGGTTCCGGCGTGTACCAGCAGGTCGAGGAGTACGGCGGCCGCAACGGCATCGGTGCCGGGATCGAGGAGCCGACCGAGGGCACGCCGGTCGAGCCGCCCGGTGAGCACCACACGGGTGCCGCCGTCGCTGACCGGGCTGACGTGGTCGTCGTCGGGGATCTCGACTGCCGTGCCGAGAAGCGGGTGCCCGGTGGGGCGGGCGCCGAGCGCCTCGGCGTCGGTGGCGGTGGTCTCGGGCTCGACCCAGTACCGCTGGTGCTGGAAGGCGTACGTGGGCAGCTCGGTACCGATCGCCGTGGCCGGGGTGCCGAGGAGAGCAGACCAGTCGATGTCCGTGCCGCGGACATGCAGTTCGGCGAGTGCGGTGAGGACGGCGGTCTCCTCGGAGCCGTCCTCGCTCAGGGTGGCGAAGCAGCCCCGGTGGTCCGTGCCGAGAGTGGCGAGCGCGAGGGCGGTCAGGCCGCCGCCGGGTCCGACCTCCAGGAGGGTTCTGGCGCCCTGGTCGTGCAGCGCGGTGACCGCGTCGGCGAACCGCACGGCATGGCGCACTTGTTCGGCCCAGTACTCCGGGGTGGCGAACTGGCCGTCCTTCGCGGGGGCGCCGGTGAGCGTGGAGATGACGGGGATGGCGGCTGGGCGGGGACGCAGCCGGGCGATGACAGCTCGGAACTCGTCGAGCATGGGGGCCATCAGTGGCGAGTGGAAGGCATGACTGACCCTCAGGCGCTTGGTCTTCCGTCCCTGTTCGGCCAGTCGCGCGGCCACGTCGAGGACGGTGTCCTCGGCACCGGAGAGCACGATGGCGCCGGGTCCGTTGACTGCGGCGACGGCAATCTCGCCCGTGGCACCCTCCAGCAGTGGTGCCACCTCGGCCTCGGTCGCCTGTACGGCGACCATTGCGCCGCCCTCGGGCAGGGCCTGCATCAACCGGCTGCGGGCGGCGACCAGTTCGCCTGCCTCCGCCAGGTCAAGGACTCCGGCGGCACAGGCGGCGGAGATCTCGCCGACGGAGTGCCCGGCGACCAGGTCCGGACGTACACCCCAGGAGGCGAAGAGCTGGAACAGAGCGGTCTCCAGGGCGAAGAGACCTGCCTGCGTGTACAGGGTACGGTCGAGCAGCGCGGCCTCCGCCGTGCCGGGCTCGGCGAACACCACCTCGCGCAGCGGACGCTCCAGATGACCGTCCAAGTGTCGTTCAACAGCCTCGCACGCGGCGGTGAAGGCGTTCCGGAAAAGCGGGTGTCGCTCGGCGAGTTCGCGGCCCATGCCGGCCCACTGGCTGCCCTGCCCAGTGAAGAGGAAGGCCAGCTTGCCCTCAGAGGGGCTGCCGGTGACGGTGCCGGTGATAGGCGTGCCGTTGCCGAGCGCGCGCAGCGCATCGGCAAGCTGCTGCCGGTCGGTGGCCAGCAGGACCGCCCGGTGGTCGAGCTGGGCACGAGTGGTGGCCAGCGCGTGCGCGGTGTCGGTAAGGGCCGGCTCAGGGCGTGCCTCGACGAAGCGAGCGAGGCGCCCGGCCTGGGCGCACAGAGCCGCCGCTGTCCGGGCCGACACAGGCACGGGCACGGGCAGAAGAGCGGAACCTGACCCTACGAGATCTGTGGCGGGTGCCGCATCGGCAGCATGCGCCTGGTCGGAGGCGGTTGCCGATCCGATGCCAGGTGCCGGTTCGTTCGTCGCCGCCCAGTCGGAGGCCTCAGCGTCCTCCACCGGCGCCTGCTGGATCACGATGTGCGCGTTGGTGCCACCGATACCGAAGGACGAGATGCCAGCGCGCCGCGGGTGCCCGGTCTCGGGCCACTGGCGAGTCTCTGCGAGCAGTTCCACCGCGCCCGTGGACCAGTCCACGTGCGTTGAGGGCCGGTCCACGTGCAGCGTGCGGGGCAAGACGCCGTGCCGCATCGCCATCACCATTTTGATGACGCCTGCCATACCTGCCGCGGCTTGCGTGTGCCCGATGTTGGACTTGACCGAGCCGAGCCACAGCGGGCGGTCGGCGGGTCGGCCCTGCCCGTAGGTAGCGAGCAATGCCTGCGCCTCGATCGGGTCACCGAGGACCGTTCCCGTGCCGTGGCCCTCGACCGCGTCCACGTCCGATGTCGACAGACCGGCGTCGGCGAGCGCCTTGCGGATCACCCGCTGTTGTGAGAGTCCGTTCGGCGCCGTAAGTCCGTTGGATGCACCGTCCTGGTTGACCGCGGTGCCTCGGACCACCGCGAGGACCTGGTGACCGCGGCGGCGTGCGTCGGAGAGCCGTTCCACGAGGAGCACGCCGACGCCCTCGGACCAGCCGGTTCCGTCCGCCGCGTCGGCGAAGGCCTTGCAGCGGCCGTCCTGGGAGAGGCCGCGCTGCCGGGAGAACTCGACGAAGGTCTCCAGGTTGCCCATGACCATCACGCCGCCGGCGAGGGCCATGGAGCACTCGCCCTGCTGAAGTGCGCGGACCGCCATGTGGAGGGCGACGAGCGAGGACGAGCAGGCAGTGTCGATCGTGACGGCCGGGCCCTCGAAGCCGAACTGGTAGGCGATCCGGCCTGAGATGACGCTGCCGGAGTTGCCGGTCAGGCGGAAGCCTTCGGTGCCGGACGCGTGGTGCGTCCGTACGGTGTAGTCGTGGCTGTTGACGCCGGCGAAGACGCCGATGTCCTGTCCGGCGAGCCCGCTCGGGTCGATCGCGGCGCGTTCGAACGCCTCCCAGGAGGTTTCCAGGAGCAGCCGCTGCTGGGGGTCCATCGCGAGCGCCTCGTTCGGTGAGATCCCGAAGAAGGCAGCGTCGAAGCCGGTCGCATCGTCGAGGAACGCGCCGTGCCGTACGTAGGTCTTGCCGACGCTGTCAGGGTCGGCGTCGTAGTGCCGGTCGATGTCCCAGCCGCGGTCGTCGGGGAACTCTCCGACGGCGTCGACGCCTTCGGCAACCAGCCTCCACAGGTCTTCAGGGCTCTCCACACCGCCGGGGAAGCGGCAGGCCATCGCGACGATGGCGATCGGGTCGTCGGAGAGGGCAACCACCGTGGCGGTGGTGTGGTCCTCAGCGCTCCGCTCCTGGCCGTCGCCCCACTGTTCGTCATCACCGAAGAGCCGTGCACGCAGGTGGTCGGCGAGCAGCGTCGGCTTCGGGTAGTCGAAGACGATGGTGGAAGAGAGGCTGAGAGCGGTCGCGGTCGCGAGCCGGTTGCGCAGCTCGACGGCGGTCAGCGAGTCGAAGCCAGCGTCCTTGAAGGCACGGTCGGCGCGGATGGCGTCAGCGCCGGAGTGGCCAAGCACCTGGGCGGCGTTCCGGCGGACGAGGTCCACCAGTGCCTCTGTGCGCTCCCGCTTGTCCAGGAGGTCGAGCCGCTGACGCAGGGAGTCGGTCACTGCCGTGTGCGAGGACGCGGCCGATGGCCGAGGAGCAGGCGCGAGGCCGCGCAGCAGCGGTGCTACGGGTGTTCCGGCGCGGGCGGATGCCCTCAGTGCGGGCAGGTCGAACCGGGTGGCCACGAGCGCGGCAGGGGTCTCGTCGCCCGCCCGCAGGGCCGTGTCGAGGAGCGCCATGCCCTCGGCGGCGGAGAGCCCGACCATGCCGAGGCGCCGGGTGCGGTGCAGGTCTGTGGCACCGAGGTGTCGGGTCATGCCGCTGGCGTCGTTCCAGTAGCCCCATGCGAGGGAGATGCCGGGCAGGCCGGAGCGGTGGCGGTGGAGGGCGAGGG
>NZ_JBEZBT010000092.1:0-15120 GCF_040647235.1 Streptomyces sp. NPDC042638 | reverse complement strand
CTTCCAGACGGACCCGATTCGGAAAGGTTGATCACGACATCACACAGGCCCTAGGAGCACTACGACTTCCGCTACGTGTTCTACCTCGCCGAGGAGGAGCCGCCGGCCGTCACCTTGCAGGACGAGGAGGTGTCCGGTGCCGACTGGCTCGCCATGTCGGAGGTCACCTCGCCGACACTGCGCGCGAAACTTCTCGACGCGGGCTTGGTCATGCCCACCCCTGCGCCCACTCCCGTGAAGGACTCCGCTCATGGCTCTTGACCTCCACGTGGTGACGAGCGGTCGGCGCGCCGGCATGGTCGACCGGCTCACGGCCGACGGTGTCCTGACCGACGTGCTGCTGCGCGACGCGCTGCTCCACGTGCGGCGCGAGGTCCTGCTCCCGCACGCGTACGTCCGGATCAGCGGACCGGGTGCGGACCCGATCGACTGGCGCCTCCTCGACGGCTCCCACCCCGACGACCAGGAGGAGTGGCTCGACCTGATCCATAGCGACGAGTCGATCCTGCTCCAGCGCGACGGTGAACCCCTCGACGCTCTCCCCCGCGGTGAACCCCTCGACGCTCTCCCCCACGGTCCGGTGACCGGCGGCCACATGACGTCCATGTCCACCTACACCCCGGCCACCGTCGAAGCCCTCCAAGCCATGCAACTCAGCCCCGGCCACAGCTGTCTGGAGTTCGGCCCCGGCCCCGGCGTCTCTCTCGCGCTCGCCGCCACCATCACCGGCCCCGGACTCGCCACCGGCGTGGAGCGGGACGGACACATGACGGCCTTCGCCCAGCGGAACCTGGACCGTCTCGGTGTCGATGCGACCGTTGTCGAGGGCGACGCGCTCGAAGGGCACGAGCCGCAGGCACCGTACGACCGGATCCACTCCGGCATCGGCGTGCCCTGCGCCCCGGAGCCGTGGGTGGAGCAGCTCGCACCTGGCGGACGGCTGCTCACGACGCTCGTGACCCGCACCCCGAGCTGGCCGGGACAACTCCCGGTCACCCGTATCGCGGCTGGCACAGTCAAGGCGGTCCTCCGGGGCCGGCCGCGCGGGTACCGGCCCGTGCTCGGCTACCGGTGGCTCAACGCCCTGGACCACCGCGCCCGCATCAAAGCCGACCCCGGACGAGATTCAGCAACGCACGGACGCCGCCGAAGCGCTCGGTCAGAGCGGCGACGCCCGCGGAGCGGCCCACGCCTACCACCAGCTCGGCCAGTTGATGCAACAGCGGTGCGGCAGGTTCGGCCCCCGTGCCATCGACGCCTACGAGGCCATGTCGCACTGGGTCGCATCCCCGACTACCGCCCCTGACCAGGACGGCAGACCCCGTAATTGAGGGCTGCTTCCTCAGATACGGGAGCCAAGCGAAGAGCCCCGGCCACACGGCGGGGCCCCCTTCTCTGAACTGAGTACTCGAGCGGCGGGGGCGGCCGGGCAGAGCCGTGTGGTGGGGGCCCTGCTCGGCCGCCCAGGTCAGCGGATGCCCGTGTGGGAGTGCCGGGGCAACTGTGCGTAGTGCTGCTCCTCGGCGGCAGGCGCCGCGGCCATGGCCGCCTCGTCCTGGGCCTGGCGTTCTTGCTGCCTCAGCCGGAGGTCCTCCGCGACCTTTCGCGTGCGACGTTGCTCGTCAAGCTGACGCAACTGCGCCAGCCGCGGGTGCTCGTCGTGCTGTTCGTCCGCCATTCGAGGCGTCCTTCCGTGTCCGGTTCCGTACGTTGGCGGTCAGCGGACGCCGACGCCAACGTTCTGCTGGGCCTGCTGGGTCTGCTGGGCGATTTGCTGTGCCTCGTCCACGTTGGGGTCCTTGGTGGGCGTGGTCTCGGGGGGGTGCTGGATGGGTGGCTTCGCGGGCCTCCTTGCCGGCGATCAGGCGCTCGCTCACCTCCTTGAGCCGGTCTTCATGGCCCTCCAATAGCTGGGCAACGTCCTGATCGGTCGCGGTCTGCTCGGCCGGCGCAGGACGGGTCTCCAGGTTGCCCGGGTGCGGGCGCTCCACGGTGCGGTCGCGGCGGGGCAGCTGGGGCAGCGCAGCAGCCGGGGCCGGGTCGGCGGTGGCGGAGGGTGAAGGTGCGGCCGGCGTCGGCGCCTGCTCGGGCTCCGCAACTGCAGGTGCTTCGGCGCCCTGGGCGGCTTCGGGCTGTGCCGCGGTGCCCGGGGCCTCGATCGGCGGGGATGTTGCCGCGACGGCCGCGCCCTTCTGCAGCTCAAGAAGGACGGGCAGCTGATGCTCCAGCGGCGCCAGTCGTGCCTGCACCTCGCTGATGGAGGCATTCAGGACGGAGCGCGGCTTCAGACCGTTATGCAGACCGACCACCTTGAGGGTTTGCAGCACGGCCAGCGCCCGCTCGGCTTGGGCGTGGCTGACGTTCAGCTCATCGGTCGCGCTCAGCGCGAGCGGCGATGCGATCGCGCCCTGCCCGACAAGGTGCTCCCTGGTCGGCGCTGAGGTCGGCCTCTAGCGCCTCGGCAGTGAGTTCGCGCGATCCCGCGATCTCCTGAGCGAAGCGGTCGGCGAGCTCGTTGAGGAACTGCGCGTCACGGTGGAAGGGGTTGTTCTCCACCCGGCGGCGCAACTCATCGATGAGCGCGAGGCGGGACTCCACGGGCCTGTCGGTCTGCATCCCGGCGACGAACTCACTGGGCAGAAATGAGGCTTGGGTTCCCCATTCCTGGACACCATCGGCTCCAACGCCATCGACCTGACCACACTCGGACCCGACAACTGACCACCACCCGCCAAAACACAGCAAGCCCGCACCTCCTGACCACGCAGGGGCGCTGCCCTCAACCAGCAGCGCCCCGCTCATCTGCCGCTTCCCACAAGGGGACAGCAACGCCCCACAGCCGACGGGCCGCACTCACACCGGCGCCGCGAGTACAGCTCTCGCCGCTCCACCGACCGCCCGCCCGTGGTCAGGCTCGCGCTGCGCAGACCAAGACCCAAGAGCGACGCCCGACGGAGACGGCCCGCCAGCAAGCCCACCGTGCTCCGCCTACTGATCGCGCTCCCGCAATCGCAGACAAACGGCACCGCGAGCGCTTGTGCTCTGGCGGATCGGTACAACTGGTCGAAGGCATCAGCCCCATGCCAGCAGCCCAGTCGACGTCAGCAGGTACCGGGCCGAGCTCCAACTCCGGCGGGGCCAGTTACCAGAACAAGCCGTTGTAGAACACATACAGGACACCTTGCAGGCATAGCCCGCCGACCACTACCTCCGGGCGGGGTGCGCCTCCTCCGGCCAAGGCGGCAGCAAAGGCTCCACCAGCGCCCACAAGTCGTCACCCACGGCCGGTTCACCACACGTCACGAACGGCGGACCGTCGTACTGGTCACTGCCGGCCAGCACACATCCACAAGATCGTGCGGCGAGGACAGGTCCCGCGGGATGCTTCGACAGTTCGGCGCTCGGTTCAGCCGCAGCTTCGAGTGCCTGGGAACCGGTAGTCGCCGGACGCCGCCGTTCGCCTGGATAATGGTCGGCCCTGGGTGGCCTGATCCGTCAACTGCGCGTGGGCGCTTGCCAGAAGCTGCCTCTAGAGTGATCAACGGTGTAACGTCTGATTCGTTCGAACCCGGGGGAAGAGTGAGCACCATGCGGCTGACGCGCGCATGCACGTGTTAGGCAGGCGCAGCAGTTGTCGTTCTCAGTGCCTTGGCAGGATGTGGCAGCAACGGCAGCCACGGGACACACCCGAAGGCCGTGCCATCGGCGTCTGCCAAGCCGAGCGCACCATCGCGCCCAGTCCACGATCCGCCGGCGACGTTCGCCACCGGTCACTGGGTCCCGCTGCCGGAACAAGCCATCGCCGGGCGCCTGGCTGCGGGAGGGACACTGAATGCCCCCTTGCCGCTGGCCCTCTACAAGACAACCGCCTTCGTTGCTACCACAACCCAGGTCCAAGCCATGGACACCACAACAGGCCGGGTAACCGCGACGGTCACGCCTGACCGCACGCCCGTCGACGCAGGCAACGGGTGGAACGACACCAACCACGCCGATGCCCCGTTGCTCGTCACCGCCCACGGTACCCCGACCGTCATTGCTCCCTTCGTTGTGAAGCAGACCGGCACGGGGACACAGGCAAGCCACACGGTGGTCGAGGTCACCGGTACCAGCGCGGACACTGGCAAAGCCATCTGGCACCTCACACTGCGGCTGCCTGAATGGGCCACGGAGGATGACCCCGAGGCCTCAGCCATCGGCGCGGACAACGGCATCGCCGTCATCCGTGTCTCCACCTTCCACCACGATCACGCTGCCGCTTACGGCATCGACTTGAACGGTCCGCGCCAGGTATGGAGCGCTGACAAGTTCCAGGCGAGCGCAGTCACCGATCAAACCGTGGCGGGAGCACTGCTGGAAGACGACATCGGCATTGACCAGCGGCCCGCCGGGTTCGACCTCACCACCGGCAGAAGTCTTTGGCAGGGCCCCCGCGGCCGTTCGGTGAGTACAGCCACAGCCGGCCCACACCGGATCCGTATCCACGGCAGGGACTACACCAATGGCGACTATGACCGGCTCGCCGACCCACGCACCGGCCGTACCCTGCAAGCCCTCCCGGCCGACCTCGCCAGCTCGACCTGCACCTACGACGACCGGAGCATGCTCATCTGCTACGGCATGGGCGCCGCCTCCTACGTCGTCTACAGCCTGGACCCCTCCACCGGCAAGGTGGCGTGGCACCTTCCGGACAAGCAAGCCGACCGTATCGCTCCCGAGATCACCACGGCCTGGCACGGCCGTATCTACGGCACGACCGACAACGGTGCGGTCGCCCTCGACGCCCGCACAGGCAAGGACCTGCCCAGCCCACGCGTCGCGCCGCTCCTCGTCGACGAATCAGCGGGGATCGTCCTGCGCGACTCCAGCCTGCTCGCCTACCCCACCAGCGGCTGACGGGCCTGCTACACGATCGGGTGACATCTTGACCTGCCCCACCTCTCAGGTTCCAGTTCTCCTCAGAGACCGGCCGACGGGCGTAAGAAGCCGTTCTCTTTCCAAGAGTGACGGGTTCGTTTCCGCTGGTCAGATGTAGGGGTGGTGTTTCGGCGGGAGGGACGGGGTGTCGTGTCGTCTCTTCGGCGGAGGTGCCGGGATGCCGTCGGTGATGGGGTTGCTGGAGGAGCGTGAACGCGCCGCTCGGCAGCGGGTGGAGGCTCTCCAGGCCGAGCTGCGGGAAGCGGAGGCGGTGTGGGAGCGGTTCGTGATCGCCCGTGAGACGGTGGGCGAGGTTCTGTCGGAGCCCCGCAGAGGCGAGGACGTGGCGCCGGTCGTGGTGGTCGGCGAACGGCCGGTGCAGGTCAGGCAGGCGGTGCCCGACTCAGTGGTGCCGCACTGGGAGGAAGGGCTCGCCCCTGCGGTTCTCGCGCCGGACTACCAGCGGATCATGGACGTAATGGCCGGCGGGAAGGGGATGCGCGGGGAGGCGATGGACTGCCGGCAACTCGCGGCCGCGGTGGGGTTGGAGCCGGTCCCGGCGCAGGTGGAAGGGGTGCGGTCGAAAGCCAAGCGGCTGGCCGCGCGGGGCTGGCTGGCTGAGGAACGTCCGGGGCTGTTCAGGGTGCCCGTCGGGCGAGGCGGCGGCTCATGACCATGCTCATCGCCCATTTGATCACCGCCTCCGAGGTGTCTGTGCGCGTCTCGTAGTCACGGGCCAGTCGGCGTGAGTGCATCAGCCACGCGAAACGTGCGCTCCACCAGCCACCTCTTCGGCAGCACGGTGAAACCGCTGGTGTCGTCGCTGCGTTTGACCACGGTCAGCGGCAACGCGCAGGACTCCGCGGGCGAAGTCGACCAGGCGCCCGGTGTAGCCTCCGTCGGCCCACACCCGCGTGACGCGCCAGTGCCGCTCACGCAGCCGGACCATCAGTGCCTGCCCCGCATCCCGGTCGCTGACCGAGGCCGCGGTCACCATCACGGCCAGCAGCAGTCCGAGGGTGTCCACCACGATGTGCCGCTTGCGGCCGTTGACCTTCTTCCCGCCGTCGAAGCCCCTGCTCGAGGAAGGCACCGATGCGGCTCCTCTCACCGACTGCGCGTCGATGACGCCGGCCGTCGGCTCCGGATCCCGGCCCGCAGCTTCGCGGACGCAGTCGCGCAGCCGGTCGTGGAACTCGGCGGTCAGGCCCTTGTCCCGCCAGCGTCGGAAGAAGGCATAGACGCGGTCCCACGCGGGGAAGTCCGCGGGCATCGCCCGCCAGGTGATGCCGCCCGCGACCAGGTAGCGCACCGCGTCGACCATCTGCCGGTGGCAATAGCTCTCCGGTTGCCCGCCGCGGCCCTCCAGCCAGCCGGGGACCGGCATCGCGTCGCGTACGACGGCCCATTCCGCGTCGCTCATGTCCGACGGATACCTCGGTCGCCTGTACTGCCGGTCCCCGGCGTTCCCGAACCGGTGAGCGACACAATCACACTGCAGGGGAGCCGAGTTGGACGACATCAACGCCGGCACGGAAGACTGCAGCACCAGGGGCCTCCTGTTGCTCGGTTGGATTCGACACCCACGAGCTGTGCGGGAGGCCCCGCTCTCATGCCCGGCCAGCCAGAAGATCACCCGACTGAGTCGAGGACCTCGAACTCACGCTCACCATGATCGATAGAGCAACGGCTTCTCAGGGAAAGGGGGAGAGGTGTCAGCGTGTCGGGAGGCCTCGTGTCGGGCGGTGTGAGCTGCGGTGATGAGCACGACGTTGGAATCGTTCGCGGCACCGCTCACGGCACTGGATTCCGGGCCGCCCCGGCGGCCGTTCAGCACCCCTTGACCAGGTGGGGCGCGGCTCCGGTTCGGGCTGCCGGGCGCTGCTGGTGTACGTCATGACAAGGTTCCTCACGCAGGTGACGCTGGGGTCCGGATGGAAGTCCCCCGTCACCTGGTAGAGGTGTGGCGAAAGTCGACGGTGTGACACTCCACTGAGTGCCGTTGCCGAGCCGTGATCATCCGGTGGGTGCCACTGTCCTGTGACAGCGAACTTTGACCGATTGCCATCGAAGTTGGACCGGTAACTTCCTGTGTTGAACAGGAGGTTCAGGACGGGCGCCACGCTTGTAATCTCATTCGCGTGGCTGAAGCGACTAGCGGGGGGCGGCCGGTGTCCGACGACGAGCTCGATCCTGCGACTGGTTCCGACGGTGATGCTCCTGCGGACCCGGCACCTCAAAATCAGACAAGCTCCTCCAGTGACGACGCTCCCGCTGATCCCGCAGCGTCTACGCCCACATGGGCGCAGATCGGCCGGGGCGTGGGCGCGACGATCACCATCATTGCCGCACTCGGGGGACTGATTCTCGGGGTCAGGGCGGAGCAACGCGCCGATAGGGAGGAGAAGCGAGCGGCGGAACTGAGCCAGAAGGCTTTCGCCGAGCAGGTTGACTTCTACCGAACTCCGTCCGCGATAATCGTGATGAACGGCAACCCGCACCCAGCGGAAATGCGCCTTCTCCTGCCAGGACGGCGTCTATGGTGGGATTTGCGTTCGCTGGAGCCTTGCAAGAAGATCAAGATCCCCATTGACTCCCTGCGTGCCAGCTTGCGCATCCATTTGCCATCCATGCAGGTCACCGATGAAGAGCTGTCATCCCTGTGGTTGGAGTTCCAGTCCCCAGACGGCAGGAGTTGGGCACGTACCGGCGGGGGAGCGTTGGCCCCCTCTACGTGGAAACCTGCATCGCTCGGAGTGCACATGGTCGACCTTCGAGAGACCTGGAATAGGGCTCCAGAGGACTCACCCATTTGCGGTGCCCCTTGAGAGCTGCTTGCCGGCTGACAGAGATCGGTCTGCGCACCTCCGCTGTGGTCCAACTTTGATGGCAATCGGTTCAAGTTCGCTGTCACAGGACGCAGGAGGATCACCCAGCCGGACAGCCTCGCAGAGCTCGGAGACGATCGCGAACGAGGTCGTCACCATCGGCACCGCCAAGGCCGGCGGCATCACCGCGTGCGTGGTCTTGCCGTGCGCCATGCCGTTGCGGATCTGCCGACCATAGTCGAGGTACTCCGCCTGCCGGGCCGTCAGAATCCCGTCGGCGGCACCCTGCTTGATGAGCTGAAACAGCGGCTCGGTGCCCGCGTCCGGGATACGGTCGCGCAGCACGATCTCCACCGCGATCAGGGAGTGCATGACCGCCACGGTGGAGAACTCGTAGTAGTAGTACGACTGGCGCAGCAGCTCGCGGGCCGTCCGCAGGACCGTCCGCGCGGCCTTGGGAACGTCGGCGGGCACGACCAGGTCCTCAACGAGGTCCTAGGTGCAGACGGCGGTGGCACCGTCGATGCTGATCTGCTCGGCCAGCACGTGCGAGCGCAGCTGGGCGGCTTCTCCCTCAGTGAGGGCGTCATGGCCCAGCTGAGCCAGGACGCCGTTATAAGTCCCTCACGCGGCAGTGTCCCTGGTGTGGTCTTTGGGCGCGCCTTGGGCTTCGGCTGCCTCGTACACGCGGGCGACGAAGTCCTGCAGGTCGCGGATCTTCACCACGGTCAGCTCGGTCGGCTGCTTGACGATGCCGGCGAGACGGGTGACGACCTCCTCCTTCCACGCCGCGTGGTCGTGCACGAATAGCATGTGCCTCTCGACGGAGCGATGTTCCGGCTGTCTCAGCACCTCGGCAATCCGGCGGGCCAGGAATCCCTGCCCTCGTTCAAAGCAGCGGACCGTGACGAACCGTATGCTTTCATCCAGCCGGTCGTTGTCCAGGATCTTCTCCAGGCTGTCGTGTGCTTCCTGTCCCAGGTCGAGCTTGCGCGTAGCGCGGGTCTCCACCTCCGGCACGGCAACCACGGGTGGGTTCTGGCGGAGCCGGAACGCAAGGAGATCCGTGCCTTGGACCGCCTGATTCACAGTCTGCTTCCAGCGGAGCTTCAAGATCGGCACGCACCATCGGCGCACCCTCCTGTACAGCGCCCCGGTGACAATCTCCCCGAAGTCACCGTGCCGCGTCCGCGTCTCAGCCGGGAACATATTCGTGCGCACGTAACGAGCGACTTCCGGCGCGCCCAAGTCGTCAAAAACGAGAGCGAGCTCCCCCGGAGTGATGTAGTTCCGGGCCACCTCACGTCCGAGCTGCTCCAGCAGCTCCGCCTCACCAACCTGCCCCGAGTCGACGAGCGCCTCGTACTGCAATGGTCCTGCCGGCAGTTGCACCGGCTCCGTCTGAAGCCACTTGTCGAACACGCACACCCCCGAGTTCCGACTCCCCGCCCAGTCACCATTGTCTCGGATTTTTCAGAATGCTGATCCGATGATCGCGTTTTTCCTGGATCACAAGCCTTTACGGCCCCCAGCAGGTCGGGACGTGATGATGGAGGAGGAGCATGACGTGCGCGCCGGGTGCTGGACGGTCAGGTACGGAAGCGGGAGAGCCAGGCGCCGTCAGCCTTCTGCTCGGGCGCGGCCTGGTCCTTCTCCCGGTGCTCGGGCTGGGGCTGCTCGGCTTGGCGTTCGGCGGTGATGGCGCGTTGCTTGCAGTCGTCGCACAAATGCGGGTGGGTCTCGCGTGAGGCGCCCCACCCGGCGGGCTTGATGGCCTTCCACCGTTCGTCGGTGAACCGGATGCCGCAGCCGGCGCACACCGGGCGACGGGCCCTCTCGCTCGGCCTTGGCCGGTGCGGCGATGCGGGGCAGCTCCTCCTGGTGCTCCCGCCAGCGTGCAGCGTAATCGGCCTGCTTGCGGGCGTGCTGAGCTTCGCGGCGCGGGCTGCCGATCGCCTCGATGAGGATCTGGTTGTGCGGTCGGCCGAGCACGGAAGACCGCTCCGGCCGGGCCGCGCTCCTTGAGCTGCTTCATGCTGGTGACCACGATGGGCAGCTTGCCGTCGTACATGTGGAAGCCGCCCTCGTACGAGGTGCCCTTCCAGTGCCGCTCGGTGAGCTTGGCCAGCTGCGCGATGACGGTGTTGGGGTTGCGCGGGCCGACGCGGTTGAAGACGAGCAGCAGCGGCGGGTGCGGCTGGACGCGGTGCGCGAGGCCGACGGTGGCCCTGGATCGTTCCGAAACGAGCAGCGGCCCCGGGCGAGGAAGCCGGGGCCGCTGTCGAGCGGTGCAGAGCGTCTGGGTCAGGCAGAGCTCACGACGATGCCGTTGACGCGGGCGACGAACTCGCCCGCAGCAGGCGTTCCAGCGCGGCGTTCAGGCCCTTGCGCAGTGCATCGCCCGTGAGCGCCACCACCGCGTCCCCCGGACCCACGGAGCCGTCTCTGCGGCTTGAGGGCGGTCGCTAGCCAGGGGGCAGGCTCTGGCATAGGCGCTGGTCCGTGGGCGTATCCGGGGACTGTCAGGCAGTGACCTTGCCGAAGATGTGGTTGGCGGGGGCGTCGGGGTCGTTGCCGTAGAAGAACTCTTCGAGTGCCTGGTGGAACTCGTCACGGCTCAGTCCGCCGGAACCATCGAGGTCCAGAGCGGCGAAGACGGCGGCGCAGTCCTCGCCGGGGACGGCGGCGACCGAGCTGAACATCTGCTGGAACTCGGCCTGGTCGATCTTGCCGTCTCCGTTGAGGTCGACGAGGTCGAAGAAGCAGTTGGTGACCGGCGCAATCTGCTGCGGGTAGAACGCGCGGTCGGTCAGGACACTCTTGAAGCCTTCGGTCATCTCCCGCACATCGACCTTCCCGTCACCGTCCTGATCCATCGGGGCGATGACGTTCGACCAGAACTGGTCCATCCCCTCGATGAGCCGGCGGACGGTTTCGGCATCAGGCGTGGTCTCGCGGGCGCTGATGTAGCGCTCGCTCATCTTGCGGACGTCGTGCTGGGTAATGAACCCGTCGCGATCGACATCGGCGCCCCTGAACCACTGGCCGTACTTGAGGTCTTGAAGTGCAGTCATGACTGCGTACCGTATTCACGCAGTTACGGTGACTCAAACGTCCGAGTGGAGGCTGGGCACCGGTCGGAACTGCCGAGCGGGCGCCCGACGAGGGTGAACACGGCATACCGTTGAGTTGGCTTCGTTTCAGTGTTCGAGGTGTGGTGGTGTGAAGGCGAGTACCTCCTCGACCGGCCCGTCGTAGACCTCGACATCGACGAGAGCACTGTGCGCACTGGGTCCCTGGGACAGCCGCGAGCACCCGCGGTCCCCGGTGAGGGTGTTGGGGTTGCCGTGGCGGTCCAAGGTTCCGCTCCGGCCTGGCTGGGCTGGGTCCCACCACGCTCCGGTGGACAGCTGGATGACGCCGGGCATGACGGCGTCCGACAGGATCGCGCCCGCCAGGCAGCTGCCTCGGTCGTTGAAGACACGCACGATCATGCCGTTCTCGATACCGCGTGATGCCGCATCTTGCGGGTTGATCGTTACGGGCTCGCGGCCGTGGATCTTTGACTTGAGGCTGTGGCTACCGTTGTCGTACTGGCTGTGCAGGCGTGAGGCAGGCTGGTTCGAGATCAGGTGCAGCGGGAAGCGGTCCGCCAGGTCGGCGCGAAGCCATTCCACGGGTTCGAACCACGTCGGATGTCCGGTGCAGTCGTCGTAGCCGAAGGAGTCGATCTCCTCGGAGAAGATCTCGATCCGGCCCGACGGCGTCGTCAGGGGGAAGCGCTGCGGATCGGAGCGTAGTGCTTCGAAGCTGCCAGGAAACGGACCGCTGAGTGCCGGCAGTTCGACACCGCAGGCGCGTTGCCAGAAGTCGTCGAAATCTGGCAGGGCCGCGTCGTCGCCGAGGTTCGCCCGTGTTTGGTCGTAGAGGTGCCGGACCCATTCGATCTCGGAACGCGACTGGGTGAACTCGCGCTCATAGCCGAGCCGGGCGGCCAAAGCGGCGAAGATCTGGTGGTCGGTGCGTGCCTCGCCGGCCGGCTCGCGGACCTTCGGCATCGCGACAAGGTGAGGGTCGGAGAACCCCGCGGCGAAGTCGTCGCGCTCCAGACTGGTCGCGACGGGAAGCACGATGTCGGCGAACTTCGCCGTGGTATTCCACCAGGCTTCATGGACCACCACCGTGTCCGGGCGCTGCCAGGCTCGGGTGAGGCGGTGGAGGTCCTGGTGGTGGTGGAAGGGGTTTCCTCCGCACCAGTAGATCAGGCGCAGGTCCGGCAGGGTCAGGCGCTGACCGTCGTAGTCGATGGTCGCACCCGGTTCCAGTAGGGTGTCGGCGATCCGGGCGACCGGGATGAAGTCCGCAACAGGGTTCGCCGCCCTTGGCATCGACGCCACAGACGGTCGGCCCGGGGCAACACCGGTCGCGTCCATTGTCGCGTAGCCCGCGCCCCAGCCGCAGCCGGGCCGGCCCAGCGAACCCGCCATGGCCGCCAGCACGACCGACATCCAGATCGGCTGCTCACCGTGATCCGCCCGCTGTATGGCGTAGTTGACCATGATGAGGGAACGCTGTGTGGACAGGCGACGGGCGAGATCGGGGATCGTGTCGCGGCTGATGCCTGTAATCCTCGCGGCCCAGTCGGCGTCCTTGACGACGCCGTCCACGTCGCCGGTCAGGTAGGAGGCGAAGCGGTCGAACCCCTCGCAACAGCGGGTGAGGAAGTCCTCGTCGTGCCAGTCGTTGACCAGCATCGTGTGCGCGATGCCGAGCATCAAGGCGGTGTCGGTGTTGGGGATGACCGGGAGCCACTCGGCGTCGAGGAAGTCGGCGGTGTCACTGCGGATCGGGCTGACGTTCACGAACCGCACCCCGGCCTCACGGCACTTCCGCTGCAGGTCCCGCGTCTGGTGCCGGGCCAACCCGCCAGGGTTCACCTGACTGTTCTTCAGAGCCAGCCCCCCGAACGCCACCACGAGCTCACAGCTCTCGGCGATCTCGTCCCACATCGGCATCCGGGACTGGTAGCTCCACGGAGCCGCGCCGATCACATGCGGAAGGATGACCTCGAGAGCGGCGGTGCTGTACGTGTTGCGCGAGTCGGTGTAGCCCCCGCCCAACGCCAGGAACCGCTGGAGTTGCCCCTGCGCATTGTGGAAGCCGCCCGCACTGGCCCAGCCGTATGAGCCGCCGAACACCGCGCTGTCCCCGTGCTGTGCGCGCACTCGGCGCAATTCCTCGCTCACCAGCGTGAGTGCGTCGTCCCAACTGACCTCTACGAAGGCGTCCGCCCCTCTGGCCGTTTCATCGGCGCGCGGCAAGCCATTGAGCCACCCTTTGCGCACCGCGGGTCGCAGCACACGCGCACTGTCCTCAGCAGCCGTCACCATGCCCGGGCCGATCGGCGACGGCGCGGGGTCGTCACCCCGGGGCTCAATGCGCACCAGCTGACCCGAATCGACCACGGCCACGAAACTGCCCCAGTGCGTTGCCACCGGCATGCGTCGTTCCACCGTGCACCAACTCCATCCCTGAAGTCTCTCCGGCTCCCGAACAACGGCCGCTACACCATAGGGGTTCCGCGTCAGTCAGCGGCCCGCGGGACACAGGCTCCCCTTGGCGGATGCTGCCCAACCCTGACGGTGCGCACGACTCCCACCGCCGCCGCTCAACCGGAGCCCGGAGCGCCTCTGTCCACCGCGACCTGACCGTCGTACGGCCAATACAGGACTCGGGCTCCAAGGGCCAGGGACGGAGTCTTCGGGCCGGAGCGGAACGGCCGAGGGTGCGACCTCGAGGCGACGAGCACCGCGACGGCGTACGGCCGGGGGCGAGAGCCCAGGCGCTCCGCTCGCCGCGCGGCGCGAACCCGGGCGGCCAGAGCGCCGGCAGCGAGGCGGGCCCGCTCGTACTGAGGCGCGGACCGCCTGCGGGTCAGCGGGCGCAGCACGGCCTGGTCCTCGGTGCCGCTCGGGTACAGGGCGCGCAGGTCGGCGGTCATCCTCCGGCCCCGGCCGACGGGTCGGGTGAAGTCGTCGATGGCCGCCTGCACGATGCGGTCGCCCAGGCCGGGCTGGTGAGGCCGGCCGCGCAGGGCGTAGGCGAGGTGGCGGCGCGCTTCGGCGGTGACCAGCCGGCCAGCACCGGCCGCCACGGGTCGGCTCCCGCGGCGACCAGGACGCGTGTGATCTGAGGCCGGTGCCCGACCACCGCCTCCCACAGCGCCTGCCTGTTCGAGGGCACCAACGTCTCGGAGGGCCCCGGGATGACGCAGCCTTTCGAGATCGTCGGGGCGCCGTACGTTGACGCGCGCACCCCGGCGGCGACCTGTTCGTCGGTGTCGATGCTCAGGCCCCAGCGCAGTTTGTCGGCCACCCAGTCGGTGACGTACTGGCAGCGGTGGCCGATGGCAGCCAGGTCGTCGGATCTTGGTCCGCCTTGGACCGGTTCCAGGCCGCCGACGCCGCGATCAGGGCGCAGTTGTCGCCGAGGTCGTTGGCGTAGGCCTCACGCTCCTTCGCACTCCAGGCGGAGGCGCCGGAGTCCCACGCTTCGGCGAGCGGGACCAGGTAGCCGATGTGCCCATGACCGCAGACCTGTCAGAATGTGGCTCTCGCCCTACGAAAGACCGCCACATCGACGGGCCCAGCGGCCTGGACACGCCTGCCGGATGGTGGCGTCCGCTGCGCTGGACGCGGCCGCTCACCTCACCGGCCGTGACATCGCCGCGGCGGACCGGGTGTTCGCCGGCTCCCCCGCCTGCGCGCACTGCGGCCACTGAGTGCTCAGAAGTGGGGCTGGTCGGCGCCGTCCTTCGTGTTGTCGTAGGCGTTGACGTAGGCGAGCCGGAAGGACTGCCCGCAACGGCCGCCGTCGCTGTAGAGCGCCTCGTTGCCAAGCACTTGGTGGGGGGCTACGGAGAAGACGCCTGCGACATGACCGACGACTCTCCCTCGTCTGTCGAGGAAGTCGTACCGGATGTCGTACCCCATCGAGTGATCGGCGTGGTTCTTGAGCCAGAAGCTGATCTGGGGTTCTCCGCCCACCTCGCAGTCGCTCGTGACCCGGTACAGGTCATGCGTTGGGTGGAGGTAACGCTTCGCCGGTGACGGACTGGCGGACGACTCCGTAGCCTTCGAAGCGCCGGACGAGCAGCCTGCGCCGGTTATCACGAGCGCGAGTAGCGCCAGGCGGGGATCGCGTCACGGTCGCACAGTGCGTGGAACCAGTACGGTGCCATCTGCCCGAGCACCACCGCGCGCTGGGCTGTGGCGCCGTGTCCGGTACCGGCCGGGACGCTTTACCGTGTCGTGTCATGAGGGTCTTGGTCATCGGCGGCAGTGGCTTCCTGGGCACCGAGTTGATCCGGCAGGCG
>NZ_JBEZBT010000091.1:0-16520 GCF_040647235.1 Streptomyces sp. NPDC042638 | reverse complement strand
CTCGAAGAAGCCGGACCAGAATCACGCGACCGTGCTGGCGGAACTGCTGGACGGCGACCGGGTCGCGCGCCGGAGCCGGTACACCGGATGCGGTTCCCCGTCGGCGCCCGAGAGCAACAGAAGGGGCTGCTGCGCCGCCGGGTGGGCGTGATCGGGCTTCGGTGGGCAGCAACGCGGCCCTGCCCACACCCATCCGCGCCGCAAGTACACACTCGCCGTCTGCGCACCGGACGAGGACACCCTCGTCGGCACCATGGGACTCCTCGTCGAGGACTACGGCAACAACGCCGTGCTCACCAGCCTCGCTACCCTGCCCGGAGCTCCCGTCAGCGGCCACGGCCACGAGGCGGCCCGCCTGCTCATGGCCTACGGGTTCGGACACCTGGGCCTGCATCGGGTCTGGGCCGGCCACCGCAGCGACCACCACCGGATGACCACGGTGAGGCAAGCCGCCGCCGGCCTGCGCCCGAAGGCCACCCTTCGTCAGCTGTTCCGCACCCAGGGCATCTGGCACGACGTCACCACCTACGCCACCGTCGCCACCGAGTGGAAACTCCAGGCCACCGACGACGAACTCGCCATCCTTGGGGGCACCTGCCGCCTCGAACCGGTCTGAGCGGGGCAGGAGGCGGCGGGAGGCCCTCGCGAGGGCGTGTCTCCGCGCCACCGGCCGGCAGCTGACCGGCGGGCCGGGTGAGGAAGCGTCGGACTCGCTCCATCGGGCCGAAGCGCCGACCCGTGCCAGGAGCACACCCGAGCTCGCATGCGACCTCCCGGGTCGGGGTCGGCGGCACGCCGGGCCGGGGGAGGGGCTTGCACGTACGGCCCGATCTGCGCTGGGCTGGTGGCCGCGCGCCGACAGCCCGGCCGCGGCGAAAGGGGTGGAACGGGTGCGCACCTTCGAGGCGGGACAGACGGTCGTACGGCGGGAGGTGTACCGCTCCGGACGCGTGTGGAACGAACACGCACTGCGCGTCGTCGCCGGACACGGGCGAGGCCCTGGTCGCCGCCTGCGCGCCGGGAGCCGAGACGCGCTGGCCGGCCCTGTACGTCAAGGCCCGCGACGACGGCGACCGGTCGGCACGCACGGAGGCTTTCGACGTGATGGCCACCGGCGTGTGGGAGCCTGCGGCAGCGGTGTGGCAGGAGACCGAGCTGTTGCTGTGGAAGCCCCCGGACGCGTGGTTCAGCATCAACGCCTTCTACACCGCCGACGGGCTGCGGAACTGGTATGTGAATTTCGAGCACCCCACTCGCCGCACCTCGTCCGGGTTCGACACCTTCGACCTGACCGTGGACCTGGTCGTCGACCCCGATCTGACCGGCTGGCACTGGAAGGACGAAGACGAGTACGCGCACGTACGGCGGCTCGGCATCGTCACCGACGCCGAACACCATGCCGTGGACGCCGCTCGCGAACAGGTCCTCGCGATGATCGCGGAACGCTCCGGCCCGTTCGCCGACGCGGCCTCGTGGTCGTCCTGGCGGTGGAACCCGGCCTGGCCCGCTCCGCGCCTTCCACACACCGCGCCGGCGGTGCCGCGGGTTGCACCGGCAAGCGGCTGAAGCGTTGGCCGGACGGTTGCCTCCCCATTGCACCCGGCTCGCGGGTCCGTCCCCAGTGGCGCCGAGGCGCGTTCCGGAATTTCGCCAGGCCGGTGGTACGGATGTCGAGAACCTGGCAGCGGCTCCGTCCCAGTGACGTCAGCGGCCACCACCGGCCGCACGGAGGAAGAAGAAGAAGGAGAAACCCGCATGGCGATCCAGCGGATGGACAACGTCGGCATCGTGGTCGAGGACATGGACGCCGCCATCGCGTTCTTCGTCGAACTCGGTATGGAGCTGGAAGGCAGGGCGGTGGTCGAGGGCCCCGTCGCCGACCGGTGCACCGGACTCGACGGCGTCCGCTGTGACATCGCGATGGTCCGCACCCCGGACGGTCACAGTCGGCTCGAGCTGGCGAAGTACCACAGCCCCGCGGCGATCAGCGCCGGGCCGCGCAACCGGCCCCACAACATTCTGGGCACGCACCGCGTCATGTTCGCCGTTGACGACATCGAGGACACCGTCGCCCGCCTGCGTCCTCACGGCGCCGAACTCGTCGGCGAGATGGCCCGGTTCCAGGACAGCTACCTGCTCTGCTACGTCCGCGGCCCGGAGGGAATCATCGTCGGGCTGGCCGAGCAACTGTACTGAGAAGGGGCACCGAACCGCGCAGCCGCACGGCATCGCCGACGTCCGGAAACGCCCCGATCAGCCAGTGGCAGCTTGCCCGTGACGCGACCCGGACGCACGGCCGGAAGCGGCCGGCCCGGCTGCCGAGTTCTCCCATGCGGGGCGCGACCGGCTCGTAGCGCTTCACGGTGTGGAGCCGGCCGGGGTGCCGGACCGCGACGTGCGGACCGACGACCGCGCCGAGGCCGCACCCGGCATCAGGGGGGAGTCGCCGAGTTCGGCGAGTAGCCGGGCCGTGTCGTCGGCGCGCCCGATCGGGCCTGTCGGCTCGCCACCCCATGGCGCCGCACAGAACACCCTCGTGGCCGACCGACGATACTCCGAGAAGCCGCTCGCACGCAATCCGTACGGGAAAGGAACGCGACTTGTACGGCTCCCAGTAGGGTGTCGGTCAGGAGGTGTCCGACTGGCCCGAGGGCACGCGGCTGTTCGAGGTCGACACCGCCGCGCCACTTCAAGGCTTCGGTGCTGCGGCAGGAGCGTGCCGCAGCACGCTGTGAGCGGATCACCGTCGCGGTGGATCTGCGGGAGGACTGGCCAGGCGCGCTGGCCGCCGCGGGGCACGACCCGACGGCAGCCGACCGTGTGGATCGCCGAAGGACTGCTGATCCCTGCCCGAGGACGCGGTGGAGTTGCTGCTGGCCCGGCTCAGCGGCGGTCGGCGGCAGGCAGCCGGATGGGCCCGAACACTGGGCTCGTGCGGCGTCATCAAGCGTTTCGGCGCGGACGCCGTGCCGGGGTCGGCTGCGTCCATGTGGGTCTCGGAGATGCCCGACGACCCGGTGGGCTGGCTGGCGGGGCACGGCTGGGGTGCCCGAAAGCCACACCCTGCGCGAACGCCCTGCCGCCTACGACGCCCGATCCTCACCCCGCCGCAGGGTGAGGAGCGACCCGGCGGACTCATATCGGCCCTCCGCCGGTATCGACCATCCGGCCGGTCACACCTCGGCCGGTCACACCTCGGCCGGTCACACGTAGGCCGATCACACCGCTGGCCGCGAGCACGGCCGCCTCCGCCACGTCACCGCGGTGACGACGACGCGCTGGGGGTGCGACGCGGACACCGTCGGCGGATGGATCCGGGGCCGACGGTGTCCGGGCCGGGACTCGGTCTTCCGCACGGCGACTGAGGCGCCGGTGCGGGGCTCAGGCTCATGACCGGCAATGAGGCATAGGGCCGGCAGTCAGACATAGGGCCGGCACTCAGGCCTCGGGGTCGGCCAGACGGCTGAGCAGGGTCACGGCGTCATCGTGCCCAACCTGTCGGAAGAAGCGTGCGTCGACGTCCTCGACGGCGGCGATCGCGCGCGGTGCCAGTTCGGCGCCGACGCCGGTGACACGCAGGCGTTTGGCGCGGGTGTCGGCGGGGTCGACCTCGCGCTCGATCAGTCCCTTGGCCTCCAGGGCGCGCAGGACCTGAGAGGTCATCTTGACGTCGGTGCCGGCCTGGCGGGCCAGAGCCAGTTGGTTGGGATGTGTGCCGTGCGTGTTCAGCCACCAGGTGCAGGCGAGAAGGACGAACTGGACATGGGTGAGGTCCAAAGGCCCGAGAGCCGCGGTGATTTCGCGTTGCCAGCGCAGCGTGGCGTGCCAAAGCAGGAAGCCGGGGCTGTCGCCGGGGTCGAGGGCCATCAGCCCTGTGCGAGCTTGACCAGGCCGGCCATGGTTTCGGGCCAGTCCGCGGTGATGGCCGGACCGATCCGTGGGCCCAGCTCGTCCGCGCCGGTGCCGGTGATCTCCATCCGGTAGGTCACCCGGGTACGGAGTCCGTCGCCCCGGCCCAGCCGGTGGAAGGTGCGCAGGAGCAGCCCGTCGAACCGGGCCTCGTCCACGAACAGTTCCCCGGGCGTTGTCTCGGCGACGAGCAGGTGCACCGGGTCGTCCCCGGCCGGGGTCATCACGATCTTGGCGCCCGTCTCGAACGGGCCGTCGATCTCGATGCTCGCGATGTCGGCGTTCCAGGTCCCCCAGTTCTCGACATCGGCCCACAGGCCCCAGATCGCCTCGGGCGCGGCGTCGGTCTCAATGCTGTGCTCATACGTCCACATCAGTGGCCTCCCGATCCAGAAATTTAGTCTTCGGGAAGACTATCTCTGCAGAGACTATCTGTCCAGCGTTCGCCGACCTGCCTTCGGCGCTCAGGGTGGCCTGCCGCCGGGCGCCGGTCCAGACCCATCCCCGGTGCCGCCGTGAAGTCGCCACCCGGCTGCCGGTGATCGAGTGCTGCGGCGCGGCCGCCGGCCCGGAAGCCGACTTTCCGTGAGGGCTTGACGGCGGGCCGCCCCGGCCGAGGCGTGCCGCGCCGTGCCGCGCCAGATTGTTGACGGTGCTTTCGTAGAGGCCGGCTGGAACCGGGCCCGAGACGCCGGCCACGACGACCTCGGTCCGGAGCTTGCCGTAGTACGAGTCCAGTCCGGCGATCGAACGCTTCGCCAGGCACGACGAACCACAGACCATCGCCCCGCACCGTGCCCCGTCCACGCTGACCCCATGTGAACTCGAGGTACTGCGCCTGCTCGCGAAGGGCCTCAGCAACGCCGAACTCGCCTCCCGTCTCCACCTCAGTACGACCACGATCAGGAGCCACGTCGGCCGCATCCTGTCCAAGCTGACCTGCGCGACCGTGTCCAGGCCGTCGTCCTCGCCTCCGAGACGGGACTGATCGCCCCGGGAGGAGGCGCCCCGAACGCGGACGGGTGATCATGTACGAATCCCGGTCGGGAACATCGGTAGGGCAGCGGGCCTGGTTCGACGCCGTGGTGACGCAGTGCCGCGTCAGGTGGCGGAGATCTCAGCGTGAGCGCGTGAGCGGTGGTGGCTGGCCGCTGGCGGCGAGCCGTTCACGGATCCGGGGCTGCCGGCGGGCCCGCGCCCCGGTCAGACGCCTTGCAAGGTCCGGACGGCCCGACGGATCTGGTCTCTCACACAGCGCGACTCGCCTGGACAGACGCACGTCATGAGACCTTCGCGTCTACGGCGGCCCCGTACGAGGGTCCGCTCTGCCTACGGACTACTCGTAGACCTTGGCCGCTTGGAGCGCCGCCCACGACGCCCTTCGCGCCACCTCACCGTGGTCCCGACGCACTTCAGCGGGCGATGGAGATCGCGAAGGGTGTGAATCCGCTGGACCGGATGATGTGCGGTACGAACAGGATCGTGGCCTCCGTGGCGCGCGCGGTCCGGATTCCGCCGAGATCGGTGATCCACTCCTCACGCCATCCGAGGTCGGTGAGCAGTTCGCGTACGCTCTGCTTGGCCTGCGGGTCATCCCCGGAGAGGAACGCCTCGGGCGCCTGGGCGAGTGAGGCCGGCGCGGTCATCACGGGGAAGAGCATGGTGTTGAGGGTCTTGACGACATATGTGTCGGGAAGTGCCTCCTGGAGTTGCTCGGCGAGGCTCGAGCCGGGGTAGAGCAGGTCGGCGGGGAGTCCGTCAGGTCCGTCGACGGTGGCGTTGGACAGGTCGACGAGGATCTTGCCTCGTAGTTCCTCGCGCAAGGCGGCGAGCCGGTCCAGTGAGCCGGCACCCGGGGTGGCGTTGACGACGATCCGGGCTGCCCGGGCACCGTCGGCGGCGGCGCCTGGCGTGCGGTCCGCCACGGTCACCTCATGCCCTGCCCGGGCCAGGGCCGCGGCCAGGTTGCCGCCGACGCGGCCGTTTCCGAGAACAGCGATCGAGGTCATGATGAGCTGGTCCTTTCGTACGTACGGATGCTGGCGTGCGGTCAGCGCGTGAGTGTGGCGACGGCTTCGGTGTGGACGCCGGGTGCGGCGGCCAGGAAGCTCTCGCTCTGCGGGGTCCAGCGGCGCCCCTCGGCGTCGGAGATCCGTCCGCCGGCCTCGGTGACGAGCAGCGCTCCGGGGAGCAGGTCCGCACGGGCGCCGGCGAACTGCCAGAAGGCGTCGATCCGGCCGGCGGCCACGTTCAGCAGGTGCAGGGTCGCGGGCACGGCGGTGCGGACGACGAGCGCGTCCGAGAGCATGGCGGTGATCGAGGAGCCGACGCGCCGTACGACCTTCTCGTCCTCGTCCGGCCGGGCCTGGCTGGTGGCGACGATGCTCAAGCCGAGGTCCGCGGTCCCGGCGACGTGCAGCGGCCGGCCGTCGAGGTGGGCGCCGGCGCCGGCCAGCGCGGTGTAGGTCTCGCCGGTCAAGGGCAGGTGCACCGCGGTGAGCACCGGCTGGTTGTCGCGTACGAGGGTGGCGGTCACCGCCCATTCCGGCAGGGCGTGCAGGTGGTTGACGTTGCCTTCGACCGGATCGACGACCCACCATTCGCCGGACGGCAGCGCCCCGCCGTCGAGCTCGTCCTCCACCCAGCCGGCGTCCGGACGCAGGTCCGTGAGGCGGGGACGCAGCACGGCCAGGGCGGTGTCGTCGTTGGCGGCGAGCGCGCTCATCAGCTCCTCGCGGCTCTGGTAGCGGACGACCTCGCCGAAGCGCGCGCGCAGCGCCGCACCTGCCGTGCGCACGGCGCTCGCGGCCTGGGTGAGCAGGTCTGCGTCGAAGGCGGCGACGTCCGTGGTCTGCAGTGCTTCGGACATGGGGGTACTCCTGACTGGGGAGGGAGGGCTGAGGTCGGTCGAGCCAAGTCCGGGTTCCGTCTTGCGCTCTGGTATCGACGGTATAGAGGGCCCTGATTAACTACAACTGCATGTCAGGCACGGCTAGGATTACTCGGATGCAATTGGATCTGAACCTGCTCGCCGCGCTCGACGCGCTGCTGGAGGAGGGCAGCGTGGCCGGGGCGGCCGCGCGTCTGCATGTCACCGCCCCCGCGATGAGCCGGAGCCTGGGCCGGATCCGGCGCACCACCGGGGACCAGATCCTGGTGCGCTCCGGCCGCACGATGACTCCGACGCCGTACGCGATCGCCGTCCGGGAGCAGGTGCACGAGCTGCTTCACCAGGTTCAGTCGGTGCTCGCGCCGAGCCGTGAACTCGATCTGGCAACACTGGACCGGACCTTCACGCTCCGCTGGCACGATTCCCTGGTCGCTCTGAGCGGCCCCGCCCTGCTCGCGGCCGTGCGGGAACAGGCGCCGGGCGTGCGCTTGCGCTTCGTCGCGGAATCGAGCGTCGACACCCCCGAGTTGCGGCGTGGCGAGGTCGACCTGGAGGCGAACGCCAACCGCCCCAGCGCACCGGACATCCGGGCCGAGAACGTGGGAGAGTCCCGTCTCGTCGTCGTGGTGAGGCGCGGACACCCCCTCACCCGCGTCAAGGCCGTCACCGCACAGCGCTACGCCGACGCCGAGCACATCACCGTCTCGCGTCGTGGGAATCTCGGCAATGCCCTCGACGACGCTCTCGCGCGGCTCGGCCTGACGCGGCGGGTGGTGGCGACGGCACCCACGGAGGCGGCCGCGCTGGAGTTCGCACGTGGCTCCGATCTCCTGGTCAGCGTCCCCGAAGTCACCACCAGGTCCGCCGTCGCCGACCACGGCCTGGCCGTACTCCCGCTGCCTCTCGAACTGCCGTCAGCACAGGTGTACCTGTCGTGGCATCAGCGCTACGACACCGATCAAGCCCACGTCTGGCTGCGCGGGCTGGCGCGTACCGCGCTGGCCATGTGCAAGGTGCCGTAGCCGGTGCGGCAGCCCGCCGCAGCCGTATTGGTACGCCCACCTCATGCCACGATGCCCAGGAAGCCGAGAAGGCGCCGGTTTCTGCGTCGCACTTCGCCAAGCTCGGGCTCGGCTTCGAGCCGAAGTTCACCGGCGAGACAGCCGCCTGCATGCTGGTCGGCGAGCACGCCTTCGTCATGCTGCTCAGCCGCGAGAAGCCGGACTGGTCCTCGTCTTCACTGACCACGACCGGTTCGCTACGACCTGCCCCAGGGTGGCGCAGGTCGTCCTGAACATCATCGCCGACCGAGCCCGTCACGCGGCCTCCGAGCCACCACAAGCACGTCAGCGACGAGAGCGACCGGGACGGCGAAGGGTCCGGCGACGGCAGCGTTCCAGCCGGCGCCCTGCTGAACTTCCCCATGCCACGTGACCCGGCCGCCCTCGCCGCGTCCATGGGCCTGCGGGCTCTCAGCCAAGAGCACGGGCACGGCCGGGC
Source organism: Streptomyces sp. NPDC042638 (assembly GCF_040647235.1). NCBI lineage: Bacteria > Bacillati > Actinomycetota > Actinomycetes > Kitasatosporales > Streptomycetaceae > Streptomyces > Streptomyces sp. NPDC042638. The sequence continues at coordinate 8,221 of NZ_JBEZBT010000091.1, read as the reverse complement.
GAGGCTGCCGGCCACTTCCTCACGTCCTCGGTCGCACACACCAGCTCATGGCACCGGAGCAGAACGGACTCCTGCGTCGGGCCTCCGCCGCCCGTACGCGTACAAGGAACGCGGCCCGGCCGGCGCCGCCGTAGGAGTGCCGCGGCAGGCGTCTACGCGCTCGGCATGCAGCGCAGCGCCGTCAGACGGGACGACGGCACGTGGGTGGGCCTTTCCCTGGACGTACAGAACCGCCACCAGCGGGGACTGTGCGTGTTCAGTGCCGGGCCGCGCCTGCTGGTCTCCCGGCTGTCGCGCTCGTGCTGCTCGCCGTTGTCGAGGCGCACTTCCAGGGCGTGGACTTCTGGCGCACCGACGAGTACCGCTCCTGCGTTCCGCCGTTGCGTGCTGATGTGGGACGCGCCCTGGCGGGCAGCCCGGAACGATGTGCACGAGGGCCCGATGCATGAGTTGCCGCTGCGGTGCGTGAGGGACAGGGCTGGGGGAACCCTGCAGGGCGGCACACAGCACTTGCATATGCCCCTGAACTGCTGAAAGAAACACACATTTTATGTGCTTGTAGGTGTGATGTAAGGGCATGCGGTGGCCAGGAGGTTGATAACAATGGTTCCCCTGCTTCTGGTTCTTCTGCTGGCTCTGGTCCTCTTCGGTGCGGGTTTCGCGCTGAAGGCACTGTGGTGGATCGCGGTCATCGTGCTCGTCGTGTGGCTGCTCGGCTTCGTCGTCCGTACGGCGGACAGCGGTGGCCGAAAGGGCCGCTGGTACCGCTGGTAGACGCATCACAGGCGGCGCGAACAGCGCGCCACACGCGTAAGGGTTCAGGGCTCGGCCGGATACGGCCGAGCCCTGAACGCGTAACCAACCGAGCGGTTCGGAGAGATCGGGCTTATCGGGCCTGTTCTCGTATAGCTACGGCCAGGTGGCGAGTAACGCTGGGTGATGTTCCGGGCTGTCGTTTCCCCTCGCCGGCCGTCTCGTTGAGCTGAATGGGTGATCTCGACGAGAGGGCGGGGCGGTTGCGGCAGGACTGGGAGCCGGAGGATCTGATCGAGGTCTGGACGCTGCTCGAAGACGACATGAAGAAGGTGCGGAACAAGTCGGGGGCGACTCGGCTTGGGTTCGCGCTGCTGCTGAAGTTCTTCGAGGTGGAGGCCCGGTTCCCGGAGGCGGCCAGGGAGGTTCCGGCCGCCGCGGTGGAGTACCTGGCTCAGCAGGTGAAGGTGCCGGCGGAGGCGTGGGCGGCGTACGACTGGCAGGGTGACCGGATCAAGCGTCATCGCAAGGAGATCCGGGCGGCGTACGGGTTCCGGGCGATCACCGAGGAGGACCAGGAGCGGTTGGCCGGGTGGCTGGCCGCCGAGTTGTGCCCGGTGGAGCTTTCGCGCGACCGGCTCGCTGCGGCGGTGGTGGCCCGGTGCCGCAACGACCACGTCGAGCCGCCGGCACCGGGGCAAGTTCGGCGGTTGGTCGGCAAGGCGGTCAAGGACTTCGAGGCGCAGTTCTGCCGCGGCACGCTGGACCGGCTCAGTCACGCGACCCGCTCTCGCCTGGAGGATCTGATCGTGGGCGACACACACGAGGAGGCCGATGGCGACGGCTCTGTGGCTGGTGGCGGCCGGTCGCACTTCGCCGAGTTGAAGACCGACCCCGGTGCCCCGGCTCTGGAGAGTCTGCTGGCCGAGGTGAACAAGCTGGAGCGGGTGCGGCGCCTGGAGTTGCCCGCGGATCTGTTCGCGGACGTGTCGGAGAAGTTGGTGGACGCCTGGCGGGCGCGGGCCTCGAAGGAGTACCCGGCGAACCTGGAGCGGATGAAGCCGCCGCGGCGGCTGACGTTGCTGGCCACGCTGTGCCATGTCCGGCAGACGGAGATCACCGATTCGCTGGTGGACCTGTTCATCCAGCTCGTACTAAAGATCAACACCCGTGCGGAACGGAAGGTCGACAAGGAGCTGAACGCGGAGCTGAAGAAGGTCCGCGGTAAAGAGGGCATGCTGCTGCGGGTCGCGGAGGCGGCGCTGTCGGAGCCGTCCGGCACGGTGCGGCGGGTGATCTTCCCGGTGGTCGGCGGGGAGAAGACGCTCAAGGTTCTCGCGGCGGAGGCCGCGGCGAACGAGGCCCGCTACAAGGCCAGGGTCCGCACGGTGCTGCGGTCGTCCTACTCAGCGCACTGGCGACGGATGCTCGCGCCACTGCTGAAGGCGCTGGCGCTGAAGTGCAACAACACCGCGTACCGGCCGGTGATGGACGCGATCGACCTGCTGGGGCGGTACCTGGAGCAGCCGCTGAAGGAGGGCGCGTTCTTCGATCCGGCGGAGACGGTGCCGCTTCAGGGGGTGGTTCCCGATCAGTGGCGGGCGGCGGTGGTGGACGACAAGGGCCGTGTCGAACGGATCCCGTACGAGCTGTGTGTTCTGGTGGCGCTGCGGGACGCGCTGCGCAGGCGGGAGATCTGGGTCGTGGGGGCGAACCGGTGGCGCAACCCGGAGGACGACCTGCCCACCGACTTCGAGGACAACCGTGACGTGCACTACGCGGCCCTGGGCCAGCCGCAGGATGCGGGCGAGTTCATTACCGCGCTCCAGCGCAAGCTCCGCACGTCACTGGACCGGTTCGAGCAGGCCCTCGCGGAAGGCACCACGGGTGGGGTTGCGATCGTCAAGAAGCGTGGTGAGCCGTGGATCAGGGTCTCGCCACGCGGCAAGCAGGAGGAGCCGGAGTCCCTGGTCGCCATCAAGGGCGAGATCGAGCGACGCTGGGGCACCATCGATCTGCTGGACATCCTGAAGTACGCAGAGTTCGACACCGACTTCATCGCCGAGTTCACCTCGGTGGCCACCCGCGAGAACCTGTCCAAGGACGTGCTGCGGCGCCGCCTGCTGCTGGTGCTGTTCGGGCTGGGCACCAACATGGGCATCAAGCGGGTCGCAGTGACCGGCAAGCACGGCGAGTCCGCGGCGACGCTGCGCCGAGTGCGGCACCTGTTCGTCAACCGGGCCAACATGCGCGCTGCCCTGCGGAAGCTGGTGAACGCCACCTTCGCCGCCCGCGACGAGATGTGGTGGGGCACCGGCACCGCCTGCGCCTCCGACAGCCGCAAGTTCGGCTCCTGGTCCTCGAACCTGATGACCGAGTGGCACCAGCGCTACCGGGGCCCCGGAGTGATGATCTACTGGCACGTCGAGCGGAAGTCGGTGTGCATCTACTCCCAGCTCACGTCCTGTTCGGCCTCCGAGGTCGCCTCGATGATCGAGGGCGTGCTGCGGCACTGCACCGACATGGAGGTGGACCGGCAGTACACCGACACCCACGGCGCGTCCATCGTCGGCTTCGCCTTCGCCCACATGCTCGACTTCAAGCTGATGCCCAGGCTGAAGAACATCGGCTCCGCGAAGCTGTACCGCCCGGCGGCCGGGGAGGACGACAACTGGCCCCACCTGGCGCCGGTGCTGTCCACCAAGACGATCAACTGGGACTTGATCCGCCAGCAGTACGACCAGATCGTGAAGTACACCACCGCCTTGCGCCTGGGCACCGCCGAAGCCGAGCAGGTCCTGCGCCGCTTCACCCGCGGCGGCCCCAAGCACCCCACCTACCAGGCGATCGAGGAGATGGGCCGGGCGGTGCGTACATCGTTCGTCTGCGACTACCTCGCCGACGTCGAGCTGCGGCAGGAGATCCACGAGGGCTTGCAGGTCGTGGAGAACTGGAACTCCACGAACAAGGACCTCTTCTACGGCAAGGACGGCGACCTGGCCGGGCAGGACAAGGAGTCCCAGGAGGTGTCCATGCTCGCGCTCCACCTACTCCAGTCCGCCCTGGTCTACGTCAACACGCTGCTGATGCAGCAGGTCCTCGCCGACCCGAAGTGGGCCGATACTCTCACCGACGCGGACCGGCGGGCGCTCTCCCCGCTGTTCTGGACCCACGTGAATCCCTACGGCCGGTTCGAACTGGACATGAACAGACGCCTCGACCTGGACCTGACCGCCCGGGAGGCCGTGCCCGGGCCGCGCACCCCCGAGGGCAGACCGGTTGCGGCCTCGGGGTGAGGAGGTGGGGCCCCGATCTCCCGACGAGCTCAGTCACCACTGCTCGGTCAGTGGGTAAGAGCCACGCTGGTCTCAGCCCCAGGTCTGGCCGGCCGGTTCCTTGATGGTGCGGTTGATCCGGTTGAAGAAGTTGGTCAGCGCGATCTCCAGGTTGATCGCGCCGATCTGTTCCTCGGTGAAATGGGCGTTGACCTCTTCCCAGATCTCGTCGGTGACGCCCTCCGCACCGTCCTGCAGCCGGGTGGCGGCCTCGGCCAGCGCCAGTGCCGCGCGCTCCGCATCGGTGTAGAACGGCGCCTCGCGCCACGCCACCACATTGTGCAGCCGCTCATCGGTCTCACCGGCCTTCTTCCCTCCGGTGACACTGGCGTAGACGCACGCCGAGCAGCCGTTGATCTGGCTCGCTCGCAGATGGACCAGCGTCAGCAGCTTCGGGTCGACGCCTCCGGCGGCGATCGCCTTGTGGAGGTGACTGATCGCAGTCCACAGGTCGGGGTTGTTCGTGTTCTTGTTCTTGAGCCGGTTCTCCATGCGAGAGTGCTCTCCTTGATCGGGGTTACGTTCCCGGGCTTGTGCCCGTCACCCCTATGACGGAGCAGCTTTGAGAGAGGTAACAACATGTCCGGCACCCATCCCACGGATCCGATCGTCGGCGCCTTCGAGGCCCATCGCGACCGGCTCCGAGGCGTCGCCTACCGCGTGCTCGGATCACACGCCGATGCGGAAGACGTGGTCCAGGAGGCATGGCTGCGTCTCTCCCGCCAGGACACCGGCACCATCGACAACCTCGGCGGCTGGCTGACCACCGTGGTCGGCCGCATCAGCCTTGATGTCCTCCGGTCGGGCCGGACCCGCCCGGAGGTCTCCTTGGACGACCAGCTGTCCGAAGTCACCGTGACGCTGGATGACGCGCCCGCTCCGGAAGACCTCGTGGCGCTCGGGGACTCCGTGGGCCTCGCGCTCCTGACGGTCCTCGACTCGCTGCGTCCGGACGAGCGGCTGGCGTTCGTACTGCACGACGTGTTCGCCGTGCCTCACGGGGAGATAGGCACGATTCTCGGCAAGTCCACCGACGCGACCAAGATGCTCACCAGCCGCGCCCGCCGGAAGGTGCAGAACGCCCAGCAGCCGACGAGCACCGGACGGCAGCGACGCGAGGTGGTCCAAGCCTTCCTGGCCGCGGCCGGCGACGGGCAGTTCGAGCAGCTGCTGGAGGTTCTTCACCCCGAGGTGAAGTTCACCGTCCACACGCCGAACGGCACGTTCGTCACGCTCGGAGCCACCGAAGTCGCCACCCGCGCAAGAGTGGCCGCCGGCGCGGCACGGGGGCATGCGGCCACCGTCAACGGTCTCCCCGGCGTCATCTCCTGGAGTGAAGACGGCACCCCGCTCTCCCTCCTCGCCTTCACTGTCGCCGCCGGTCGTATCACCGAGATCACCGCCGTGACCGACCCGGCCAAACTCGCGCTCATGGACCTGCCGGACCCGGTGTGACTCCCTGCCGGCGACGGCCGCTCGGTCCATGCCGGATCCCGCCGAGACGGTGGGTGTAGCCACCTGGTCGGCCGAGAGTGCGGGGCCTGGGATGAGCGCCCGCACCGATCGGCAAGGCATCTTGCAGTACAACGAGCGCCCGACCCCGGCGCCGGGCGGTCAGCCCCCCTCCACGGTTCCGCCCGCCGCTTCCCGTTCTGTCGGCAAACGAAGGCACCCGCAAGTGATCAACGCACCACCCACAGATGATCATGTGACCGTGGAGGCACAGGTGCGTGACTACGGGTTTTCACCAGCTCAACAGGATGAGATCTGGAGACGCTGGCGCGAAGGGCAGTCGTTCAGCTTGATCGGGCGAGCACTCGGGGCTCCGATGCAGCACGCCCGCCGTTTCCTGTACCAGAGCGGCGGTGTCCGCCTCACCTCGCAGACGCGGTCAGAGCGGCATCTGAGCGGCAGTGAGCGTGAGGAGATATCCCGCGGTATCGCCGCCGGGGAATCGGCCCGGTAGCTTGCCAAGCGGCTGGGCCGATCTCCTTCGACCGTCTCCCGCGAGATCGCCCGCAACGGCGGCCGGGACCGCTACCGAGCTGCCCCGGCCGATGCAGCCGCCTACAAGGGGGGACGCCGGCCCAAGCGGGCAAAGCTCGCCCAACGGCCTGCTCTTCGCGCCCTGGTGGAAGCCAAGCTGGCTCTGTGCTGGTCACCCGAGCAGATCGCGGGATGGCTGCGACGGCAGTTTCCTGGTGACGCCGCCATGCAGATCTCGCACGAAGCGATCTACCTCTCGCTCTACGACCCCCGCCGGCGGCAGGCCATCGACCGCAGCCTCACCCAGCGGTTGCGGTCGGGCAGGCCCATGCGCCGCCCGAAGCTCGCCCGCCGGCCCACCGGGCGGGGCATCATCCGCGGCATGGTGTCCATCACCGCCCGCCCCGCCGAGGTCGAGGACCGCAAGGTCCCCGGCCACTGGGAGGGCGACCTTGTGATGGGCACCCGGCCCTCGGCCGTGGCCACGCTGGTCGAGCGCACCAGCCGCTACACGGCCATCGTCGCGCTGCCGGACGGCATCAAGGCCGAGCAGGTCACTCCGCACCTCACGAGGAGTCTCCTCGGCATCCCGCCCCAGCTACGACGAACGCTCACCTGGGACCGGGGCCGGGAGATCGCCGAGCACCAGGCCATCACCACCGAGACCGGGATGCCGATCTACCTCTGCAAACCACGGAGCCCGTGGCAGCGCGGCACCAACGAGAACACCAACCGGCTGCTACGGCAGTACCTCCCCAAGGGAGCGGACCTCCGCACGTTCAACCAGGCCGACCTGGACGCCATCGCTCACGAGCTCAATCACCGTCCGCGCAAGACCCACGGTTACCGCACTCCGGCGGAGGTCTACGCTGACCTTCTGAACAGCGGTGATGCGCTGACCGCTTGAGCTCGCCACCCGGACATCCGGGACTCCGGGGTGGTGCTGATCCAATCAGATCCGATGGTGATTGCTGACAGGGTTTGACGACAGATAGGGTCCGATCCTCCGCGCGGAAGGGGGCCTTCGGTGGCGAACCTGGTCTACAAGCGGGTGTCGACCGACCAGCAGTCGACGGCTCGGCAGAACCTCGTCCTGGACGAGGCCGGCATCGAGGGCCCGGTCGTCTTGGAGGAGGACCCAGGCACTTCCAGCCGCCTCCATCCCCTCCAGCGCCCGAAGTTCCGCGAGCTGCTGACCTACGCGCGGCCGGGCGACACCGTGCACATCTCCGAGACGTTCCGCCTCGTACGCGGTACCGGGCACATCCTCGACGTGCTCGACGTCCTGCACGCCGACCGCCTCGCCCTGCGCATCCACGACGGCGCGTTCTCCGCGATGGACCTCACCGCCCGCCACCCTCGAACAGGCGAGCTGTTGTCCACGGTGAAGTTCATGGTGCAGACCCTCGCCGCCGCCGGCGAACTCCAGCGTGACCTCCAGCGGGAGCTGACGTACGACGGGCTGCGTGCCGCCGAGGCCAAGGGCAGCAAGGGCGGGCGCCGCCCGGCCGTCCCGGCCGGGAAGACCGACGCCGTGCGCACCGCGTACCTGGAAGGCCGCTCCATCGCAGCCCTCGCTCGCGAACACGGCGTCAGCCGCGGCGCCATCCGCACGGCCGTCGCCGACCTCATGCCCGAGCACACCGCCGCCGACGAGAACAGCCCGGCCCCGGAGCTGCCAGTCACCCTCGACATGCCGGGCAAGGTCGCCGACTTCCTCCGCGCCACCGAGCTGGACGACGCCGAGCGGGCCGCGCTCGATCACGGGGTGACCGTACGACGCGGCCAGGGCTACACCCTGCGAGTGAGCGCCGTGCCCACGGTCCACCGCCAGCTCCTAGCCCGCTGCCAGCCCCTCGACGGCACCCCGGCCATTCCGGCACAGAGAAAGGGCCGCCGCGAGTACGAGAATCGCGTCAACATCCTCGTGGCCGACATCCAGCGCTGAAGCGGCCGTCCAGGACCGCGGCCCCGAACGTCACGCAGGGCTACACGCCACCTAGCCGTAGCTATACGAGAACAGGGCCATCCAGCGATTCCCGGTCAAGGTCGGCGGTCTCTACTGACGTTGTTGCCGTGATGTCGTCAACGTGAGTCCGGTTTCGGTGAGACATCCGTTGATGAGGTTGCTGCGGTACTGGATCTGG
>NZ_JBEZBT010000090.1:0-16953 GCF_040647235.1 Streptomyces sp. NPDC042638 | reverse complement strand
TCCAGGTACAGCCTGAGGTGGCCACGAAGATGATGGCGGCCAGCACCTCGCGATCTCCTCGCCGCCGGTGCCCTCCACCCTGAGGGCGGACCGGCGCCGGCGGCACCACCCGCTGGAACAGCGTCCACAGGTCATCCGGCGCCATCCGCTCGATAAGCGCAGCAGTCAACGCCCCAGACTGCCGCAAGATCACACCAACTGAAATGGCGTCTAAGGCGGCTTCGCTTGCGGCTCCGCGGGCTCCATCCGGACCGTAGGCGGCATCAGCGGATCTGCGTCTCGGGTGGTGCCGACCGTGACGGACAAGCACCAGGAGACGTGGCTCGTGTCGGCGAAGGGTTCCGCCGCGCGGCCTGGTGGCCGTGCGGTTTTGGTACCTCCGCACGTCGAATTCCGGCATTCCCAATTCAGGGCTTCCGTTGCACGGCTGAGCAATTTACGGCCCTGCGTTCATCTGACCGGTGACCGACAGCAGTTCACCCTGGAGCCCTGGGATCCGTGGGACCCCAGGGCTCCAGGGTGAACGCGGCAGCGCGACTCCTAGGCTTCGCCGACCAGCAGCCGCGCGTTGATGGTCGGATTGCCGGCCTGGGAGAGCGGGAAGGCCGTGCCGATCTCGTCAGAGTGCCCCGCCACGTCGATCCGGACGGATAGCGTCCGGTCGAGCAGCTGGTCCTGGGACATCCGGAAGTCGAGGTTGATGATGCCGTGCTCCACGCACGTCTTACAGCCCCGCGGGTTGTTCGGCTGGAGGAAGAACCGCGACGCGATCGGCTCGCCGTCGGCGAGCAGGGTCACGCTGAACGACCCCGGGATGTTCAGCCGGTCGATCCCCTTGACCCGCACCGAGACCGGGTCGAAGCTCCGGAACGCGAAGGTGCGGGCGGCGTCGATGCTTCCGGAGAGGTTCTCCATTTCGCCCTCCGCGTGGCTGATGAGTTCCAGGCGGTCGTACGAGATGTCGGTGGCGATCATCTGCTCGGCGGTCTGGGTGAAGGGTGGCAGCGAGTCGAAAGGGGAGGTCTTGAGCCAGGTGTCGTCCTGCCCCGCCAGTGCGGTGCGGAACCCGGCGAGTGTGGTCGCGTTGGTGTTCGTCTGCCAGCTCAGCCAGAGCCGGTCGATGTTGCAGTGGAAGAACCAGAACACCGGATCGAAGGAGGAAACGTTCTGGTCGGCCATCGTCGGCCCGATCGAGCCGTGGCCGCCGTCGTGCACCTGGATCGAGAAGTCCTGGTAGCCGTTCGTGTTGTACGCACCCCACAGCGACTGGGCCAACGAGGTGGTGATCTCGCTGAGGACGTCGTACTTCTTGAGCTTCTTCGCGAGGTCGGCGAGCGAGTAGCGCTGGGTCGTGTACGGGAAGTACCCGGGCACGGGCGGATTCGCGGTGGCGCCGGGATCGGCCGGCAGGACGTACCGGTCGAACGGCGGGTGCTGCAGGCGGTCCGGCAGCGGGGTCGAGATGTCCCAGTAGGGGAGCGTGACGTCCGCGCAGCCCGGGACAGAGCGCAGTGCGTCCTCGAACTCGATCAGGTACTGGCGGTGCCAGGGGTTGAAGCGGTTCTCGTGGTGCAGGCACCAGCTCTCCGGGAGGCCGTGCTTCCCGGCGAGGATGAAGTAGCCGTCCGGCGCAGTGATGTCGCGGGCCAGTACGCCGTTGAACGCCGTCGTGAGGAGGGTGAACTCGTCGTCCGTCAGGGTCGTGAGGTCCTTGCGCAGCCGGGTCGGGGCCGGGCCCGGCGCCGGGGGCGCGGCCGGCGCGGTACCGAGGGGGAAGCCGTTGACGATCCAGTTCTTGAACGTCTGTGAGCGGTTGGCGCTCCATTTCCCCGCCGCATCCGGGGGCATGTCCGCGTTCGGCGGAGCGGTGTGGGTGAACACCATGAGGGCGTTCTTCTTCACCCCGTCGTAGGTGCCGAGGTCGATTCCCTTGGCGGCCATGTGGGCCACGTCCTCAGGCCGGAAGTAGTTGCGAATGTCCGCCAGGTAGGTCGGCGCCGCAATGACCGGATCGTCGGCCGGGTTGGTCTGAGGCGTGGTCATGTGTCCTCCGCTGGCTCGTTCCGCCAGGCTACGGTCGGGTGATTTGCTCGCATATGGTGCTTTTGCGGTTGCGAGTATGCGGTATCGCAAAAGCTTCCTATTCGATCGACACGGGCCGGTGGTCGGAGAGGCGGCGTGCGGACGTCAATTTCCTGCGAACGCTCAGGCGCGGCCGCGGGCCCCTCCGGGTGCCGAGGGCAGCGGCGCCGAAGGCGAGCACCAGGTACAAAACTGCCGGACATCGGTGACACATGGATCTCCGACTACGACGGAGTGGGACAGGCCCCCTTCGCCGCACCAGCCACGGTGATCTTCAACCCGACGACGGCAACATGGTCCCGGGGACACCAACGGCCTCCAGGACGTCTTCCTGCGACGCCCGTGAGTCATTGCCCCCTGCCCCCTGACGATCACCTGTCGGCCACCCCGGTGGTAGCTTGCCCCGACGTCGTCGAAGGGGTGGGTCGGCTGGTGGACGGGGAATTGCGGCGCGCAGCCGTCGAGGCCCTCGGCGCGCTTGCGCGAAGTGCGGACTACCGTGACCGGGCCGACGCCGGCCACGCGCTGGCCGCCTTCGCGGAGCTGCCGGAGGCTCACGGCCCGCTGCTGGAGCTCGTGCTCGACCCCGACGACACCTACGCCACCAGGGTGACCGCGGGAGCCCTGCTGCGCCGGGGGGACCGGCTCGGCCTGACAGCTGTCGCCTCCGCGCTGGCTGTCGCCGACCCGAACCACGGCGACTGGATCCAGACCGCGGTCCAGGACGTGTTCGGCGTCTTCTCTGACGAGCGCGACGACGCGATCCGGCTCTGCGGGGAACTCACGCAGGATCCTGACGCCCGCGTCGCCCGCGGCGCCCGGGAACTGCGCGATCTCCTGGCCGGGATCCACCCCTCCTGATCACTGAGCTTTTTCAGAGTGGCCACTGATCGAGTGATGGCTGGGCCGCAGCACGCTGGCTGCCACATGGGCAGGCGTGCTGTCGCTGTGGCCGGGGCTGCATGCGTGGGACTTGACCGGCTGAACAGCGTTGTCACCGAGTCTGGTTGAGGCGGCCAGGGGTTGTCAGTGGCTGGATACAGGATCACTTGCATGGTTCTCGTACGTACTACTCCGCCGCGGCCCGTGGACGTGACCGCGGTCTTTCCCGAGCTGGCGCCGCTGGCGCGTCCTGCGATTCGGCTGCACCCTCGTCCCGGGTCGCCTTCGGTCGGGGAGAGCTTGGTCGGGGGGCCGTTGCTGTGGCCGGCTGAGGAGCCGTGGCCGCACTGTGAAGCCTCGCACCTGCACGTGGACAGCGGGTTCCGCCAGTCGCCGGCCGACGTGCGGCTCACGAGGCGCAGGCAGGCCCGGTGGCACCGTGATCACAATGGCCGTGGGACAACGCCCGAGGAGGCGGCGGTCAAGGAGCGGAACGCCGCGATGCTCGCGGAGCGATTCGCCGTCGGCCCTCCGCCCGCGGACTGCCAGGTTCCCATGCTGCCCGTGGCCCAGCTGTATCTGCGCGACATACCCCTGTTGCGGCCGCCCGGACAGGCCGATCTGCTCCAGGTTCTGTGGTGCCCCTACGACCACGATCCGCATCACAAACCGTCGACCGCACTGTTCTGGCGGTCCGCCGCGGCGGTCGTCGACATCCTCGCCACACCGCCCGAACCGTACGAGGTGAACGATGACGGCTATCTGCCGGAGCCGTGCGTGCTGGCTCCGGAAGCGATCACCGAGTACCCCAACAGCCTCGATCTGAGCCCGCAGATGCTGCTGATGGTGGAGGACTGGAGCAGATGGCAGGCAGCCGGCGCCGCCGTGGACAGCTCCTACGCAGAATATCCGCGGACCTTCTATGACGTCCATCTGGCAGACGCGTCCGGCTGGAAGGTCGGCGGCTGGCCTCCGTGGGGCCGCACCGACCCCAACCCCCGATACTGCACTGTCTGTGATGTGCGGATGGTCCCGCTGCTGACCATCGCCTCCCGCGAATGGGACGGCGGTGAGGGACACAGCTGGGCACCTCACGAAGAACAGGCCGCCGCCAACACCACCGGTCATTGCTGTGGCCAGAGCCCCTCGCAGCCGACCAAGGTCGAAGTCGGCAGCACCGACAACATGCAGATCTACATCTGCCCGACCTCCCCCGAGCATCCGCACACCGACCTGATCCAATGAGCTGCCGGGCCTGTCACACACCCTCCGCCGTCGGTGGCAGAAGTGCCGCCGCGTCAGGGTGTGTGACAAGCAAGCTCCCACCGCACCAGCGCGCGCTGGTCGCCTTGGCGTACCTGCGCAAACACGACACCCTCGCGCAGATCGCCGCCGGCTTCGGCATTTCGGTGGGCACCGCCCATGCCTACACCCACACCGTGGTCGGCCTGCTGGCGGTGCGGGCACCCGGCCTGCTCAAAGTCCTGCGTGAAGCCGACCCTGACTTCGTCCTGCTCGACGGCACCCTCGCCGCATGCGACCGCCTGGGCGATGGCCGGACCGACTACTCCGCCAAGCACCGACGCCACGGGACGAACGTCCAGGTCGTGACCGACCCAGCCGGCCGGGTTCTGTGGTTTTCGCCCGTCCTGCCAGGCTGACCTGGACCCATTCGCTACAGGGCCAGTACTGCACTGGCCCTGTAGCGTCATCTCGCAATAGGACGCCGCGAATCGGCGCCCCGGACGGATGCAGTTACGGTTGCACCACCCGTCGGTTCGCCGCCGAGCCTCCTTCGGAAAACTCGAACCCACGCCCTTTCATCAGCTCCCCCAGCACGTGCGTGCTGGCGGCGAGGTCGTCGACGACGTGGCGCAGCGCGGCGATGGTCGGGTTTGTCGGCGGTTCGGTCGGTGGCGGGGGCGGTGCGGTGAGGATGTCACGGACGGCCTGGCGGACCACGGCGCGCACTGTGGCCGTTGAGGGCCTGGAAGCCGCTGTGGGCGAGTGTGGTGAGGCGGCGGGTGATCCGCTCTGCGATATCGCTGCTGCGGCTGGCGACGTCGATCGGGGCGTGCTGGGACAGGCCGTAGTCGAGCGCGGTCGCGGCGGCTGGGGCGCTGTCTCGCGTGCGAGACGTCTCGGTGCCGGCCGCGACGGCGCCATGGATCGCGGCGAGGGAACGGGCGATGTCCAGGAGCCGGTACGCCTGTGCACGGCTGATGCCGAACTCCGCGGCGCAGTACGATTTCCAGCTGCTGTGTCCGGGGGGAGCCGGACGGGCGGCGTGCGCGTAGCGGACCCGGGCGGTCGTTTGCGGCTCGGAAGGAATGCCGCCGTTCGGTGCTTCAGAGGCCGTTGACCATAACGGGGAAGTCTTCGATCACGGCGAGCACCTTGGTCGGGTCCTTCTGGTCGACAAGCTCGACCGGCTTCTCCAGCGTGCACTGCACCCGCTGGGGCGGGAAGCTGGTCAGCTCCGCAGTGAGGACCATCGGTTCCTTTGTCACCAGAACCGTGTGTCCGCCCCCGGGCTGCTCGATGGTCATGGTGAAGGTCGTGGCCTCGTGCAGCTCGTACTTGGGCGGCGTCACCTGAGTCCGGCGCACAGTAGAGGGGACTTTCTCGTCCATGCCGTCTTGTTCGATGATGATGGTGCGGCCCTGTGCCCCGTTCTCTGCCGGCAACTCCCCGATGGGTGTCGACCGACCAGCAGTCGACCGACCGTCAGAACCTCGTCCTCGCCGAGGCCGGGATCAATGGACCTCACCGCCCGCCACCCGCGTACCGGCGAGCTGCTGTCCACCGTGAAGTTCATGGTGCAGACCCTCGCCGCCGCCGGCGAACTCCAGCGCGACCGTCAGCGGGAGCTGACGTACGACGGACTGCGGGCCGCCGAAGACAAGGGTAATAAGGGGCGGGCGCCGCCCGGTCGGCACGGCGGCGAAGGCCGCCGCCGTGCGCGCCGCGTACCTGGGCGGCCAGTCCATCGCAGCCCGGCCCGCGACCACCACGTCAGCCGCGGTGCCATCCGTACCGCCGTCGCCGACCTCCTGCCCGAGCACACCGCCGCCGACCAGGGGGCCCCGGCTCCGGAGCTGTGGGTCGTCGTCGACATGCCGGGCAGGGTCGCGGACTTCCTCCGCGCGACCGAACTGGAGCCCGCCGAGCGTCGTGCGCTCGACCAGGGCGTGACCGTACGGCGTGGCCAGGGCGACACCCTGCGGGGCAGCACCACGCCGGAGGTCCGCCGCCAACTCCTCAACCGCTGCCGGCCACTCGACGACGCCACGGCGATCCCGGCACAGCGCAAGGCTTGCCGGGAGTACGCGAACCGCGACAGCCCTCTCGGGGCTATGGCCGGACCAGGATCAACGGCTTGGCGTTGTTTTTCGGCGAGAACCCCCGGGACCCCTCACCGAGTGGGGGATTCGACCACGGGTTCTCGCGTCTACCAGGTGCTTCCGCCGGCGGGGACCTCGCCCCCGGCGACCATCCACTCGTGCCACTTCAGGTGGACGTCGCCGAAGCGTTGGCCGTTGCTGCGGGAGACGTACACGTCGGCCGTGTCACCCCTGGTGAAGGCGGCGATGTCGTCCTTGCCGTCCCCGTTGAAGTCGCCGACACCCGGGATCTCGTTGAAGGCGGCGAAGTCGTCGTTCCACACTGCCGCGGTGCCGATGAACGACGAGCCGTTGCTCAGCGCCACGAACACATCGGCCTGGCCGCCCCGGGTGAAGGTGGCGATGTCGGCTTTGCGGTCGCCGTTGAAGTCGCCGACGGCCGGGATCTCGGAACCGAAGCAGAAGTCGCCGTGCCAGCGCTGCGGCGCCCCGAACCGGGTCGCGGTGCTCAGCGCCACCCACACGTCACCCTTGCTGCCGCGAGTGGCGTCGTTGCCGCGATTGAAGCTGATCGCGTCAGCGCGGCCGTCACCGTTGACGTCGGCGAGGGCCGGGATCTCGTTGGACTTGGCGATTCCGTTCCCCCAGAACGTTGCCGCGCCGAAGGCCGTACCGTTACTCAGTGCCACCCAGGCGTCGCCCGCGGATCCGCGAGGGAAGGCGACGATGTCGTCCTTGCCGTCGCCGTTGACGTCGCCGACGGCCGGGATCTCGTCGTTCGGGGTGAACCAGGTGTGCCAGACCCGTTGTGGCCCGAACCCGGTTCCGGTGCTCAGCGCGACGCTGACGGTGCGTACGTTGCCTCGGGTGAAGACGGCGATGTCGTCCCGTCGATCGCCGTTGAAGTCTCCCACCAGCGGGAAGTCGTTGGTGTCGGCCAAGGACGACGCCCATTTCGTGGCCGCGCCGAACGGCCCGGCACCGGACGGGTTGCTCAACGCCACCCACGCCGAGTAGTTGTCGGGGCTGCCGGGTTTCACGACGCCGCGGACGAAGGCGGCGATGTCGTCCTTGCCGTCGCCGTTGAAGTCACCACTGCGGCTCATCCAGCCGTCGTCGGCCAGCGTGGGGACCTGCTCGATGATCCAGCGGGACAGGGGCCCCTCGCCGACACGGGCGAAGCCGCTGCCGGTGACCGCCAGCCCGCACGGCTTCAGGGTGAAGCTCGTGACTCCGACCAGCCTGGGGGTTCCCTGCACGAACGTGAGCAACGGCCCGCCCGAGTCGCCCTGGCAGGTGCCGCTGCCTGCCTTGGGTACGCCGGCGGTGAGCATCGTCTCGGCACGGTAGAAGGGATAGGTGCGCCGAGCGGCCGCGTCGTCGGCGATGTCGAGTCCGCGGACCTGCAGGTCGTCGGGGAAGCCGCCGGCGGAACCGGACACTGCGCCGCCGACCCAGGTGGTCGCACCCCAGCCGAGGGTCGTGACGCCGCTGCCGGGAAGCCAGGTGTTGCGGTTGCTCGTGAAGGCCATGCGGACCGGGGTGATGGCCGACGGCGTCGACAGCTTGAGCAACGCGACGTCGTAGTCGGACGTGTTGTTCCAGGTGGGCGTGAACTGGGGATGGCGGACGATGCTCGTGACCCCGCGAACCTCCCCTGCGGAGCTGGTGAGGCGGGTCCGCCCGATGATCACGGTGATCTGCTGGGGTGTCAGATCTTTGGTGCAGTGCGCGGCGGTGAGGATCCAGCTACGCTCGATCAGCGATCCACCACAGAACTGGGTGTCATGGGCGTCACCGGCAAGGTCCGCGCGCGTCAGCGCGGCCATGAACGGAAACTCTCCCTCGGCGGCCGGCAGGCCATTGAAGATCGCGTGGGCGGGAGCGGTCGGCATCAGGAGGGCCGCCGCCGCGACCAGGGCCAAAGCCACCCGTCGCAGGATGGTGAGCATGGTCAGTCCCTTCATCGGATTGCGGGGTGTATGAGGAACTCGTGCGGGGATGAGGCCGACTCGCCCGAGGAATGCGGCCTTGGGCTCGCGGATGACGCCGAGCTCAGGGAGCGGCTCTCGGCGCCCCGTCTGAGCAGCTTCAGAGCTTTCAGAGCTGGCGCAGCACGTACTCGTAGCCGATCTGCGGTTCGGGTGACTTCCAGTGACGGTGGGCGCCTCCGGCGGGACAGGTGCCGTCGGAGCCGTTGCCGGTGAAGAAGAGACCGGAGCACCTGATGCACAGGAACCACCGCCGCTGGCCACCGGGACCGTTGATGCCGTCGGGCAGCGCCTCGATCTTGTACGTGCCCGAGCCGGACCAGTTGTGCCACCGAAACGGCTGACTGCTGTTGGGGCAGTACGTGGTCGTGCGTCCGCTGTCCGACCACCCCTTCGACCACAGGGCCGCGCAGTCGCGGCACCACCGCCAGTGGCTGTCTCCGACGCCGGGGTCGGTGTCGTAGCGGAGCACGTAGTCGCCGCTGCCCGAGCTCTGGTGCCCATGGTCCCAGCCGAAGATGCCGCTGCCGACAGGGCAGTAGCCGCTGCCGTTGCCGGAGAACCAGAGCTGGCTGCACTGGTGACACCACGTCCAAAGGTGCTGCGCGGCCCGGGCGGGGGTGGCGGTTGCCAAGGTCGCGGTCGCGCTGGCGGCCATCGTGAGCCCGCTTCCGGCCGCTGCGGTGAGCAGGGTGCGACGGGAGATCGAGGGAGTGCTGGTAGTCGGCATGGGGTTCTGCCTCACTCTGTCCGGCTGATGGTGGGTGTCGCTGGCGGGGTCTCGCCTGCGTCGGAGGAGAGGGTGAAGTCGCTGTAGCCGCCGCTGTCGGTGACGGCGGGGGAGGGGGCGTAGACGATGCGTTTGTCGTCCTGGCGGCCGCGCATGGCGAGTGTGCCGTAGGACGCGAGCAGCGCGCCGTCGACGGTGAC
This sequence comes from Streptomyces sp. NPDC042638, assembly GCF_040647235.1. NCBI lineage: Bacteria > Bacillati > Actinomycetota > Actinomycetes > Kitasatosporales > Streptomycetaceae > Streptomyces > Streptomyces sp. NPDC042638. The sequence goes on along the minus strand of NZ_JBEZBT010000090.1, from coordinate 7,724 downwards.
GTAGGAGAACTGGACGTTCAGGGGCCGGGGCCAGGTTGCGCCGAAGGGCGTGACGGTGGGGCGCTCCACGATGATCTCGGCGCTCCCGGAGCGCGCCGCGGACGCCCTTTTCGTCAGGGGCCGGCGTTGTCCCGGCGAGGCGAGGTTGTCGATGGTGAGGATGTAGGCGGTGGGGTCGGCGGAGATGCGGTCCCCGGGCTGCACCTCCATTGAGGCCAGGTTCCTCTGTCTGTGTGCGTTCGTGTACGTGGAATGGGTTGACCCCCAGCTTGGCGGGGCGGGCCGGGCCGTGTCGAAGTCCGCTTTCCTATCGGAGATAAGCGGGAATTATGAGCCGGTCGCCTGCACCGTCTGCTGCGCGGTGAGCCTCGCCAACGCGGCGAACCGCCGCGGCAGCTCCCGCCGGTCGTCACGCCGACGGGCTGCCACGGTCACCGCCGGTGGCAGATCGCACAGTTCCGTGATCCGGACCCCGGCTGGCAGCGGAAAGCTCCGGATGGCGTAGGGCCCTGGGCAGACCACCCGGTTCAACCTGACCGACAGCAGCACCTCCTGGGGCGTTCCGGCAGGCGCACCGACGAACGGTGGCGGAGTGTCGTTCCGGTGGGAGTACAACTGCCAGTACTCCCGCATGAGCTGCCACACCCCCGAATCGACCTGCGGAAACGACTCCTCGATCACGTGCGCGAGCCCTATCCGGTCGGCATCCCACAGCGGATGGCCGGCCGGAACCGCGAGACCGGGCGGTTCCTCGACCAGTGGCTCCCAGACCAGCAGCTCCGGGTCGATGGGCAGCCGTATCAGTGCCACGTCGACTTCCCCCGTGATCAGCGGCTGCTCGCACTCGGCGAATCCGATCTCCCGCCAGGTCAGTCGTACATGCGGATACGCCTCGGCAAATGCGGTCAGTACGGGGACGTGGATTTCCATAGCCATGGGAAAGGCGAGCCCGACGCGCAGAGTGAGGTGGTCGCGTGCGGTGCGTCTGGCGGCGTGGGCGGCGGCGTCCACCTCCGTGAGCACCTTGCGGATGCGCTCGTAGAAGACCTCACCCGCCGGAGTGAGCAACGAGCCCGCCGGGCCCCGGACCAGGAGCTCCACCCCGAGTTCGCGCTCCAGGTCACGGATCTGCTGACTGAGTGCCGGCTGCGACACATGGAGACCTGCGGCAGCTCTGGTGAAGCTGTGGTGTTCCGCGACGGCCACAAAATATCTGAAATGACGTAGCTCCACGACCGCCCCCCTCTGCCGCGATGACGCACCCCATCATTCCGGCCGGGGTGCCCCGCCACGCGGGAGATGAGGTGAATCACGCACGGTCGCCGCCCTGCTGTACTGCGCTAGTCGTGGGGTGGCCGGCGTTGACCTTCGCTACTCGGGAGTCGTGAAGTTCTGATCACCGCAGGAGGCAAGCCGGCTTAGCGTTGACCGCTGTACCGATGTTCCAAGCGCCGCCAATTGCATCGGATGCGAACTGGCGGCGGTATGCGCAACGCGTCTTGTGCGAGCCGCGGCCGCGCGGCTGATCTGCGACGCCGGACGTCTGAGTGGAGTGCGACCGTAGCGCTTGGCAAGGGGAAGTGGCGAGCCCTTGTCACTCGTCAGGGTGACTTCGTCACTGACCCTCTCTACGAGTGGACGGCGACCTGTCAGGATCGGTCGGCACCCACCCCGTCCAGGTCGTGCACGAGTGGAACACCGCGGTGCACGTCCAGGACAACGAGGCGGACGCGAAGAAGCGCGCGTTCACCAAGGCCGAGCTGCACGCGTTCTTCGCGCACTGCGACGACGAGGTCGCCCGCATCCGGGCCTTCGGCCGCAAGGGCTGGCTGCCCGCCTTCCGCGACGCCACCTTGTTCAAGACCGCGTACGCCTACGGGCTGCGGCGCAACGAGACGCGGATGCTTGACGCCGCCGACTTCGGCCGCAATCCGTACGGCGCCGAGTTCGGCGAGTACGGCCGGTGCCTGGTCCGCTTCGGCAAGGCCGAGAAAGGCTCGCCGCCCAAGCGCCGCGGGGTGCTGACCGTGTGGGACTGGACCCGGGATGTCCTGGACGAGTGGTTCACCGAGGTCCGCCCGCTGTTCGGCACCGACAACAACCCGGCGGCCTGGCCCTCCGAACGGAGCCTGCGGATTGGCTGCCAGCGGCTCAACTCCCGCTTCATCGCCTACCGCAAGGCCCTGGGCCTGGACGACGGACTCGACTTCCACTCCTTCCGCAGGTCCTACGTCACCCACCTCATCGAGGACGGCTGGGACCCGCGCTTCGTCCAGGAACAAGTCGGCCACGAGCACGCCGGCACCACCTCGCTCTACACCTGCGTGTCCTCGGACTTCCGCACCCGCACCCTGCGGCGGCATCTGGACTCCACCATGGCCGCGGCCCTTCAGGCCCAGACCGGGAGGCAAGCATGAAACGCAAGGTCGGATACGTGTGGCGGCTGCGCGAGGTCATGGCCCAGCACCAGATCTTCACGGCCACCGAACTGGTGCCGCTGCTGCGCGAACGGGGCATCGACCTGTCCGCCTCCCAGGTCCATCGCCTTGTTTCCGGCACTCCGGAACGCCTGTCGTTGCAGGTCATGGCCGCGCTCTGCGACATCCTGTCCTGCACCCCGGCCGACCTGGTGACCACCACCGCCGAGAACGCCGGAGTCCGCAAGACCGCCACCGATGACCTGCCCGCTCCGCCCGCGAACGTCGCGAAGCTGCGGCCCCGCGCCGCCCGCATCCTCCCCGACTCATGACCCGCACCTACGCAACCGACGAACAGTACGAACGCTCGTACATGGCCGAGTGCTCCCGTTGCGGCCGCCGCAGGCACAAGGCCGGCAGCTGGCCGGACGGATACGTCTGCCGGACCTGCTCGGACCGCGCCGTTCGGACACGGGGGACCTGCCCGGGATGCGGCCAGGAGCGTGCCCTTCCCGGGCTCCGCCCCGGTGACGGGGCCTCGATCTGCACCACGTGCGCCGGCTTCTCCCAGACCTTCGACTGCTCACGCTGCGGATTCGAGGGCAAGCTCCTGGGCGGGCGACTGTGTGAACCCGCCCGCCAGTACGGCTCGCTCTGTTCCCACTGCCATCGGTCGCCTCGCGTTCGGGCCCGGCGCCTTCTGCAACGCACCGGTTCCACGGTCATCCAGCCTGTTACCGGCTCCCGGGCGGCCTACCGGCGGCCGCTCGGGATGCTGCTGGTGGAACCGGGAAACGGCCCGGTTGATTCCCGGTCGATCGGCGTCCGGTGCGCGCCCGGTCGTCGCCCTCCGAGCGGCGAGTCAGACGGCTCCCGTTCCCGCGCCCGGAGTCGGCCCGGCGGCGATCGAGAAGGCGAGGACGAGGCCGTCGGCCGTGGCGTGTGCCGAGGTCAGCCTGACGCCGCGGGGCAGACCGGTGACCGGTACGGTCTGGGGCTCGAGTTGCCGCCGCAGCGCGGAGGCGGACGGCAGTGCGGCGAGGTCGTCGACCGCCACCTGTCGGCCGAGGACGTTCACGGTGGTGGGCGTGACGGTGAAGGTGTCCGCCGTCGTCGACACCTCGCACCGCACGGCGACCGGCAGCCCCAGGCGGCCGACGCTTCCGTCGAGGACGAGGTCGCCGTCCCGGCCCTTGGCCGTGAGGCCGTCGCCCGTCGAGCCGAGCCGCCGGGTCACCTGGTCGTACCCGATGGTGGCGGTCCCGCTGCCGCCGGCGCTGTCGCCGTCCGTCGTGACCCCCCTGAGGCGGACGGTCACGTCCATCACGGCGTGCTGACGGCGTACGCCCCGGGCCGTCACCTCCACGTCGCCGACGTCGCCGCCGAGGGTGCGCAGTCCCGCGAGCGGGGTGGTGAGGTCGGCGTGGACCGGCCCGTGCGGGTCGAGCCGTTGTGCCGCCCGGGCGGCGATCCGCCCCTCGGTCCGGTGCTCCACCAGGAGGTCGGTCGAGCACACCAGGGCGGCCAGGGCCGCGGCGAGCGAGACGAGGAGGCGTGTCTTGTTCCGGCGGTTGGATGTCACGTGGTCTTCGGCTCCGGATCGTCGCTACACGGACGTCGGCGGGTGAGGCGGTGAGTGGGGCGGTCAGGCGTGCACGTGGGGCAGGAGGCGGTCGAGCCGTCGGGGCAGCCACCAGTTGGCCCGGCCCAGCAGGAACATGGCGGACGGCACCAGGATCAGACGGACCACCGTGGCGTCCAGGATCACGCTGACGGCCAGGCCCAGGGCGAGCATCTTCACCACCACGGTCGGTGAGGCGGTGAAGGACAGGAACACCGCGGTCATGATGAAGGCCGCGGCGGAGATGACGCGTGCGGTCGCGGACAGTCCCTCGCCGACGGCGAGCCGGTTGTCGGCGGTGCGGTGCCACGCTTCGGCGATCCGGGACAGCAGGAAGATCTCGTAGTCCATGGACAGCCCGAAGACGATGGCGAACATCATCATCGGGACGTACGACTCGATGGGCACCGGCTCCGACAGCCCCAGCAGTGTGCCGCCCCAGCCCCACTGGAACACGGCGACCAGGACGCCGTAGGAGGCGGCCGTGGTGAGGAGGTTGAGGACGACGGCCTTGAGGGGGATCAGCACGCTGCGGAAGACCGTCATGAGCAGCAGGAAGGCGAGGACCAGGACGACACCGATGACGATCGGCAGCCGGTCGCCGACCGTGTCCCGGAAGTCGGCCTGGCCTGCCACACTGCCGGTGAGCCAGGCCCGGGCGCCCGTGCCGTCGAGGGCCCCGGGCAGGGTGCGGCCGGAGAGGGTGTGGAGCAGTGTGCAGGTCGCGGCGTCCTGCGGGCCGGTGACCGGGGTGATCGTGGTGACCAGGACCCTGCCGTCGTCACTCGCCCGGACCGGGGTGAAGGACGCGATGCCGTGGGTGCCCTGGAGGGCCGCGGTCACGTCGTGCGCCACCCGGTCCGCGGAGGTCTGCGCCCCGCTCACGTCGACCACGGCGAGGACCGGGCCGTTGGCGCCCGCTCCGAAGCCCTCGCCCTCGGCGTGCGCGATCCAGTCGTACGCGGTGCGGGTGCTGCTGCCCGGCCGGTCGGCGCCGGCGTCGACGTGGCCGAGGCGCATCGACAGCAGGGGCACGGAGCAGACGCCGAGGACGGCGAGGCCGACGGCCAGGAAGGTCCACGGCCGCCGGGCGACGCGTTGTGCGTACCGGTGCCAGCCGTCCCGCGCTCCGGCGCTCTCGGCGACCGGTCGGCGCACCCGCACGCGGTCCATGCGCCGGCCGACGAGGCCCAGGGCGGCGGGGACGAGGGTGAGGGCGGCACCGGCGGTCACGACGACGGCGAACGTCGCGGCCAGGCCGATCTTGCCGATGAACGTCAGTCCGCACGCGTACAGGCTGAGCATGGCCACCGCCACGGTCAGCGCGGCGATGAGGACCGCGCGTCCGCTGGTGTGCGCCGTGCGGGCCGCGGCCTCGACGGGGTCCCGGCCCTCGATCAGGTCCTGGCGGAAGCGCGTGGTCAGGAACAGGGCGTAGTCGATGCCGACGCCCAGGCCGATCATGCCGGCCAGGGTCGTGGCGGAGGTCGCGAAGGAGAGGGTGGCGGCGACGACGCCCACGATGCCGAGGCCCACTCCGACGCTGATCAGCGCGGTGGCCAGGGGCAGCAGCGCGGCGAGGACGCTGCCGAAGGCGAGCAGCAGGATGACGAGGGCGGTGACGACGCCCACGCCCTCGCTCGCCTTGTCGTCGGCCGGTTCCCGGACCACCTGGTCGAGGTCGCCGCCGTAGGCGACGCCCAGTCCCGCCGCCCGGGCGGGCTCCGTCGCCGTGTCGAGCCGCCCGGTGTAGTCGTGGCCGAGGCTCTTCAGCTGCCGGTCGAAGGAGACGGTGGTGTAGGCGGTGCGTCCGTCGTCGCTGGTCACGAACTGCGAGGCGGCGGTGGCGTGCGGCAGGTCGCGCAGCTTCGACAGGGTCCGGTCGAGTGCCGTCCGCTGGTCGGCCACGATGCCGGTGGCGCTGTGGAAGACGACCTTGCCGTTGGGCCGTCCCGCCGCGGGCATGGATCGCGCGAGGAGGTCGGCGCCTGTGTGCGAGGCGGTGCCGGGCAGGCTGACCTCGTCGCTGAAGGTGGGTGCCGCGAGGTGCCGCCCGGTGAGCGCCGCTGCGAGGATCAGCAGCCAGGCGCCGATGACCACGACCGGGCGCCGGGCGCAGTGGGCGCCCAGACGGCCGAGCGCGCCGGGAGCGCGGGCCGAGCGCTTCGAGGGGTGCGGGCCGGTCGGCGCGAGCGGGGATCGGGGCACCGGTACCTCCAGAGGAAACTGTCACGAGTGACACGAACTCTAGAGACAAAGTGGCATGCATGACAATTGGCAGTCATGACGCTTTGCTGGGGCGACGACACCGGGCACCCTCCGGCGAGCCCGGCGAAGCCGGCACGGGTGTCAATTGACAGTCACGACACGATGCCGGAGGCTTCGGCCATGCCGAGTGAGATCGCCCCCGCCGGACTGCGCGAACGCAAGAAGGAGGAGACGCGACGCCTGCTGCTGGAAGGGGCCGCGCGCCTGTTCGAGGAGCGCGGCTTCGAGAGCACCACCGTCGCGGACATCGCCGCGTACGCGAACGTCTCGGTGCGCACGTTCTTCCGCTACTTCGAGAGCAAGGAAGCGCTGCTGCTGCCGGACGGCGTCGAGATCTTCACCTTCGTCGAGAACGCCCTGGCCGCCCGTCCGGCGGACGAGGAGCCCCTGGACGCCGTGTGCAACGCCCTGTCGCAGGCGGCGGAACCGTTCGCCGCCTCCACCCTGACGGCTCTCGGCCACCCCTTGGACGACATCGAGAACGTCGTCACGGCCCGCCTCGTCCAGGCCTTCTCCGACTTCGAGGAGCGGCTGACGGTCCTGGTGCGCGACAGGCTGGACCCGGACACGCCGGACGCCGACCTCAAGGCGGCCGTCATCGCGTGCGCCGCGCTCTCGGCGGTGCGTGCCGTCCTGCGCACCCGCCGCGCCCGCCGCGCGTCCGGCCTCACGGACAGGGGCCCGGCGCCGCTACCGCGGGCCTTCGGCTTCCTGCGGGAGATCGGCTCGACCTGACGGCCGGGGCGCGGCAGGGGGGCGGCCCCCCTGCCGGTGCCCCCGAGGCGACACGCCCGGCGGCGCGGGCGTGCAACCTCGTCCGTCGTGTTCCCCTCTCATCCTCCGAAAGGGGCCACCAATGAAGATCACGACTCGGTTCGTACCCGTCGCCGCGGCGCTCGTCTGCCTCGGCCTCACCCTCGTCTCCTGCGGCACGGACCACGGGGGGAAGAAAACGTCCACCACGCCCGCACCCGGGTCGTCCCGTCCGCACCGCGAAGACTCCCCGCTGCACGCGTTCCGCGCCTATCTCACCACCAAGGCCCCCAAGGCGGACGCCGCCATCGCCCCGCATGTGACCAGCGTCTCCACCCGCACGGCCACCGCCGACGCCCGCAGCGTGGCGGTCGTGCACGTCGACTACGGGGTGTGGGAGGACGCCGAACTGGGGCGCACCGCAAAGGCTTTCGCCCAGTGGCGCCGCACCGCCTACGGCGACCACGGGCACGTGGACGTCCTGGCACCGGCCAAGATGACCGCCGAGCAGGACTGGTAGATCGGTGGAACGCTGGACGGGATGAGCAAGACCGCGCTGATCGTCATCGACATGATCAACTCACATGACCACGAGGACGCCGAGCTGCTGCTGACCTTTGTGGCGTGTTGTCGTTGGGGGCTGACGAGGTGTGATCGTCGCGGTA
>NZ_JBEZBT010000089.1:0-17455 GCF_040647235.1 Streptomyces sp. NPDC042638 | reverse complement strand
TCGAATACCTCGGCCGAGCCGACCAGCAGATCAAACTCCGCGGCTTCCGCATCGAGATCGGCGAGATCGAGACCGTGCTGGCCGGACACCCGGCCGTCGGCCAGGCCGTCGTCACCGTCCGCGAGGACCGGCCCGGCGACAAACGCCTCGTCGCCTACCTCACGGCCCAGGACGGCGCGGCTCTCGACGTCGAGGACGTGAAGCGGCGGACGGCGGGGCTGCTGCCGGAGTACATGGTGCCGTCGGCGCTGGTGCCGATGGACGCGATCCCGCTGACCGGCAACGGCAAGGTGGACCGCAAGGCCCTGCCCGCACCGGCGGTCGCCGAGGACGCCGCCCCCGGGCGCGCGCCGCGCACGCCCAGGGAAGAGGTGCTGTGCGGGCTCTTCGCCGAGGTCCTCGGCCTGCCCTCCGTCACCGTCGACGACCACTTCTTCCACCTCGGCGGCCACTCCCTGCTCGCCACCCGGCTCGTGGGCCGGATCCGCACCGTGCTGGGGGTCGAGGTCTCCGTGGCGACCCTCTTCGAAAACCCGATCGTGGCAACGCTCGTCGAGAAGCTCGACGGCGCCGAGGCCGCAAGGCCCAAACTGCGGCCGATGCGCCGGATGGGAGCGACCAAGTGATCCCCTTGTCCTTCGCCCAGCAACGTCTGTGGTTCATCGCGCAGATGGAGGGCCCCTCGACGACCTACAACATCCCGCTGGCCGTCCGGCTGACCGGCGAACTCGACCGGGGGGCGCTGAAGTCGGCGATCACCGATGTGATCGGCCGCCACGAGAGCCTGCGCACGCTCTTCCCGGACCGGAACGGAACGCCGTACCAGCACATCCTCGACGAGGAGGAGGTGGAGTTCGAGCTGCCGGTGGTGCCGGCGACCGGTGAGACGCTGGCGGCCGTCATGGCCGAGCAGTCCGCCCAGGTCTTCCATCTCGCCGTGGACCTGCCGATACGGGCCCGGCTGATCACGCTCGGCGCGCGGGAACACGTCCTGCTGGTGGTGATGCACCACATCGTCAGCGACGGCGGTTCGACCGCCCCGCTGCTCGCCGACCTGGCCGCCGCCTACGGGGCACGCGCCCAGGGGCTGGCACCCGGCTGGGAGCCGCTGCCGGTGCAGTACGCCGACTACACGCTGTGGCAGCAGGAGCTGCTCGGCGAGGCCGACGACCCGGAGAGCACCGGCTCGAAGCAACTCGCCTTCTGGCACGAGGCGCTGGCCGGTCTTCCCGAGGAGGCCACGCTCCCGGCCGACCGGCCCCGCCCGGCCGCCGCCTCCTACCGCGGCGGCCTGTGCACCGACCGCCTGCCGGCCGACCTGCACACCGGACTCACCCACCTGGCGCGGGAGTCGGGGGCCACGCTGTTCATGGCGGTGCAGGCGGCGGTCGCGACCGTGCTGTCCCGCTCCGGGGCCGGACCCGACATCCCGCTCGGCTCACCGGTCTCCGGGCGGATCGACGAGGCGCTGGACGGTCTGGTCGGCTTCTTCGTCAACACCCTGGTGCTGCGGACCGACCTGAGCGGCGACCCGAGCTTCCGGGAGCTGCTCGACCGGGTGCGCAGGACCGACCTGGCCGCGTGGAACCACCAGGACCTGCCCTTCGACCGGCTGGTGGAGGTGCTCAACCCGGAGCGTTCCGCGTCCCGGCACCCCCTGTTCCAGGTGATGCTGACCCTGGGCGAGGCCGGTTCGGACACGGTCGGGTTCCCCGGTCTGGACGCCCGGACCGAGTACAACGAGCTGCAGATCGCCAAGTTCGACCTGACCTTCGGATTCGCCGAGCACCGCGGCCGGGACGGGCGTCCCCACGGCCTGGACATCACCATCGAGTACGCCACCGACCTGTACGAGGCCCGTACGATCGACGCCCTCATGGCCCGGCTGCGGCGGCTGCTGGAGTCGGTGCTGACCTCGCCCGACACCCCGCTGTCCGTCCTCGACCTGCTCGGCGAGCACGAGCGCCGGCAGCTGCTCGAGGAGTGGGCGGGCCCGGTCACCGGCACCCCGGACGCGAGCCTGGCCGAGCTGTTCGCCGCGCAGGCCGCCCGCACCCCGGACGCGGTCGCGATGGTCGACGAGTACCAGGACTTCAGCTACCGCGAGCTGGACGAGCTGACCAACCAGCTCGCCCACCACCTGATCGACCTGGGCATCCGGCGCGGTGACGTGGTCGCCGTCCTGATGGAGCGGTCGGCCGGGCTGCTCACCGCGCTGCTGGCGGTGGTGAAGGCGGGCGCGGTCTACGCGCCGCTGAACACCACCGACCCGGACACCCGTCTGACGCAGATCCTCGCCGACACCGGGGCCCCGGTGCTCCTCACCGACGAGGCCCTGGCCGATCACCCGGTGGCCGCCGCCACCTCGGCCCGGGTCGTCGTCCTGGACGGCACCTCGGTCCCGGCGGGCCTGCCCGCCTCCGCGCCGGTGCCGGCCGTGCACCCGGACGAGCCGGTGTACGCGATGTTCACCTCGGGCTCGACCGGCGTCCCGAAGGGTGTCGCCGTCACCCACCGCAACGTCGCCGACCTGGCCGCCCAGAGCAGGTACCAGGGGGGCCGGCACCGCCGGGTGCTGTTCCACTCGCCGGCCGCGTTCGACGCGTCGACGTACGAGATCTGGGTGCCGTGGCTGAACGGCGGCACCCTCGTCGTCGCACCGCCCGGCCACCTCGACCCGGCGGGTTACCGGCGGCTGATCGACACCCACGGCATCACGAGCATGTGGCTGACCGCGGGGCTGTTCCGGGTGATGGCCGAGGAGGCGCCCGACGCCTTCGCCGGGGTCCGGGAGGTGTGGGCGGGCGGTGACGTCGTACCGCCCGAGGCGGTACGCCGTATCCACGAGCACTGCCCGGACACGACCGTCGTCAACGGCTACGGCCCGACCGAGACCACCACCTTCGCCGCCACCCACCGGATCCGCCGTCCCTTCGACTACCCGGGCACCGTCCCGATCGGCGAGGCACTCGACAACCACCGCCTCTACGTCCTGGACCCGGCGCTGCGGCTGGTGCCGCCCGGCACCCCGGGTGAGCTGTACATCGCGGGCGCGGGACTCGCCCAGGGCTACCTCAACCGCCCCGGGATGACGGCGGAACGGTTCGTCGCCGACCCCTACGGCCCCCGTGGCGAGCGCATGTACCGCACCGGCGACCTGGTCCGCTGGAACCACGAAGGCTCCCTGGAGTACCTCGGCCGGGCCGACCAGCAGGTCAAGCTGCGCGGCTTCCGGATCGAACCGGGGGAGATCGAGACCGCGCTGACCGCGCACCCTGCCGTCGCGCAGGCCACGGTGATCGTCCGCGAGGACCGGCCCGGCGACAAGCGGCTCGTCGCCTACCTGGTCGCCGCGCAGGACGTACCGCTGGACCGGGAGGACGTGCAGCGGGAGGTCTCCGCTGCCCTGCCGGAGTACATGGTCCCGTCGGCGTTCGTGGTCCTCGACGCGCTGCCGCTGACCACCAACGGCAAGATCGACCGGCGGGCGCTGCCCGCGCCCAGGCAGCGCGCGGACAGCGGGGGGCGGGCTCCCCGTACCCTCGCCGAGGAGGTGCTGTGCGGGCTGTTCGCGGCCGTGCTCGGGCTGCCGTCGGCCACCATCGACGACCACTTCTTCCGCCGGGGCGGCCACTCGCTGCTCGCCACCCGGCTCATCAGCCGGATCCGTGCCGTGTGGGACGCCGAGATCACCATCCGGGACCTGTTCCAGTACCCGACGGTCGCCCTGCTCGCCGAGCGGATCACCGCTGCCGGGGGTGACACACGGCGGCCGGCCCTCGCACCGCAGGAGCGCCCGGAGCGGGTGCCGCTGTCCTCGGCCCAGCAACGGCTGTGGTTCCTGGACCAGATGGAGGGCCCCTCGGCGACGTACAACATCCCGATGGCGCTGCGGCTGACCGGCGAGCTGGACCGGGAGGCCCTGCGCCTGGCGCTCACCGACCTGGTGACCCGGCACGAGAGCCTGCGGACCGTCTACCCGGTCCATGAGAACAGCCCCCACCAGCACGTCCTGCCGTCCGGGCCGGTGGAACTGCCGCTCACCGACACCACCGAGGGAGACCTGCCGGGGCTGCTGCACGCCGAGGCCTCGCGCACCTTCGACCTGGCCGCCGAACTCCCCTTCGGCGTGCGGCTGTTCCGGCTCGGCGCGCAGGCGCACGTCCTCTCGCTGGTGATCCACCACATCGCCTCCGACGGCTGGTCCAACGGTCCCCTCTTCCGTGACCTGGCCGCCGCCTACGCGGCCCGCGCCCAGGGGCAGGCACCCGGCTGGGAGCCGCTGCCGGTCCAGTACGCCGACTACGCGCTGTGGCAGCAGCGGCTCGTCGACGAGGACGAGGACCGCCAGCTCGGTTACTGGAAGGAGGCGTTGGCCGAGCTGCCGGAGGAGGCCACCCTCCCCACCGACCGGCCCCGCCCGGCGACGCCCTCCAACCGGGGCACCACGCACACCGTGCACGGCGGCGCCCGGCTCCACCAGGCGCTCACCGCCCTGGCCCAGGACACCGGCGCGACCCTGTTCATGGTCGCCCAGGCCGCCGTGGCGACGCTGCTCTCCCGCTCCGGCGCGGGCCACGACATCCCGCTCGGTTCCCCGGTGGCCGGCCGCGGCGACCAGAAGCTGGACGACCTCGTCGGCTTCTTCGTCAACACCCTGGTCCTGCGCACCGACCTCGGCGGCGACCCCAGCTTCCGGGAGCTGCTGACCCGGGTCCGGGAGACCGACCTGGCCGCCTGGGCCCACCAGGACCTGCCCTTCGACCGGCTGGTGGAGGTCCTCAACCCCGAGCGCACCACCGCCCGGCACTCCCTCTTCCAGGTCATGCTCACCGTCGGCGACTCCGCCACCGAAACGCCCCGGCTCGGCGGTCTCGAAGGAGAGTTCCTGTTCCCGTCGGCCTCGGTCGCGAAGTTCGACCTGACCTTCGCGTTCGCCGAGCACCGGGACGCGGCGGGCGAGCCGGGCGGCCTGGACATCACCGTCGAGTACGCCACCGACCTGTACGACGCGAGCACGATCGAGGCGACCGCCGACCGGCTCCTGCGGCTGCTGGAAGCCGCCGTCGCCTCCCCCGAACTGCCGGTGACCGCGCTGGAGCTGCTGTCCGGGGGCGAGCGCGAGCGGGTGCTCCGGTGGAGCGGCGCGCCCACGCCCGCCCCGGCCCTCGGGCTCGACGGGCTGTTCACCGGGCAGGCGGCCCGCACCCCGGACTCCCTCGCGCTGGTGTACGAGGAGCAGCGGCTGACCTACGCCGAACTGGACGTGTGGTCCAACCGGCTGGCCCGGCACCTCACCGCGCGCGGAGTCACCCCGGGCAGCCTGGTCGCCCTGCACCTGGAACGCTCCCCGCACCTGATCGCCACGATCCTCGCGGTGCTGAAGGCCGGCGCCGGATACACCGTGCTGGACCCGCAGTTCCCCGCCGAGCGGCTCACCACCGTACTGGCCCAGACGCGGCCGTCCGCCCTGGTCAGCCAGAGCCACCTGGCCGCCCTGCCCACCGAGGCCCCGCTGATCGATCTGACCGTGGACGCCCCCGCGGTCAGCGCCCTGCCGGGCACGGCCGTGCAGACCGGCGGGCACCCGGAGGCCACCGCGTGCGTCATGTTCACCTCGGGCTCGACCGGGGTGCCCAAGGGAGTCGCCGCGTCCCACCGGGCGCTGGCGGCCACCTTCATCGGGCCGGACTACCTCCACTTCGGCCCCGAGCAGACCTATCTGCAGAGCTCCCCGGTGTCGTGGGACGCGTTCGCGCTGGAGGTGTTCGGGCCGTTGCTGCACGGCGGGGTGTGCGTGCTGCAGCCCGGCCAGCACACCGACCCGCACCGGATCGCGGAGCTGGTGGAGCGGCACCACATCACCACGCTGCAGATGTCGGCGAGCCTGTTCAACCACATGCTCGACGAACACCCGGCCGTCTTCTCCCGGGTGCGGGAGGCGATGACGGCCGGCGAGGCGGCCTCGCCCGCGCACACCGCCAAGGCCCTGGCCGACCACCCCCATCTGCACCTGGTCAACGGCTACGGCCCGGCGGAGAGCATGGGCTTCACCACCGCCCACACCATCACCGCGCCCGCGCCCGCCATCCCCATCGGCCGGCCCGTCGCCGGCAAGCACGCCTACGTCCTCGACGAGAACCTGCGGCTGCTGCCGCCGGGCGTGCCCGGGGAGCTGTACGTCGCGGGGCACGGCCTGGCCCACGGCTACATCGGCCAGCCGGTCCTGAGCGCCGAGCGGTTCGTGGCCGACCCGCACGGAGTGGCCGGCTCACGGATGTACCGCACCGGGGACCTGGCCCGCTGGAGCCAGGACGGTGCGCTGGAGTACCTGGGGCGGGCCGACCAGCAGATCAAACTGCGCGGGTTCCGCATCGAGCCCGGCGAGATCGAGTCGGCGCTGCTGCGGCACCCGTCGGTCGCCCAGGCCGCCGTGCTGGTCCGGGAGGACCGGCCGGGCGACAAGCGGCTGGTGGCGTATGTGGTGGCCGAGGCGAAGGGGAAGGCGGTGGACCCGGCCGAGCTGCGCCGGCACGCGGCCGGCGCCCTGCCCGAGTACATGGTGCCCGCCGCCGTCGTCGCCCTCGACGCCCTGCCGCTCACCGTGAACGGCAAGCTGGACCGGCGTGCCCTGCCCGAGCCGCCGCGGACGGAGGCCACCGGCGGGCGGGCACCGCGCACGCCCGCCGAGGAGATCCTGTGCGGCCTGTACACGGCCGTGCTCGGCGTCCCCTCGGTCAGCATCGACGACCACTTCTTCCACCTCGGCGGCCACTCCCTGCTCGCCACCCGGCTCATCGGCCGGATCCGCGCGGTGTGGGACACCCCGGTCACCATCCGGGACCTGTTCCAGCACCCGACGCCCGCCCTGCTCGCCGAGCACATCGCCGAGAACGCGGGCGGGGACCCGCTGGAGACGGTGCTGCCGATCCGGGCCGCCTCCGGTTCGGACGAGCCGCCGCTGTTCTGCGTCCACCCGGTCTCCGGGATGAGCTGGTGCTACGCCGGACTGCTCAAGCACCTCGGGGACCGGCCGCTGATCGGCTTGCAGGCCCGGGAGCTGACCGATCCGGCGCTGCGGCCCGGGAGCATGGCGGAGATGGCCGACACGTATGTGGCCGAGATCCGCTCGGTCCAGCCGCACGGGCCGTACCACCTGCTCGGCTGGTCCTTCGGCGGACTCGTGGCGCACGCGGTCGCGGCCCGCCTGGAGGCGCTCGGCGAGGAAGTGGCCCTGCTCGCACTGCTGGACGCCTATCCGCTGCCCGACGGCTTCACCGCCCCGGCCGTCGACGGGCGCGAGGTCCTCACCGCGTTCCTCGGCACCCGGGCCGCCGAACTCGACGTGAGCTGCGCCGGCTCGGCACCCGACCCGGCCGAACTCGCCGAGGTGCTGCGGCGTACGGACCCGATCCTGGGCGCCCTCGACCCGGCCCAGGCAGCCGCGGTCGTCGAGGCCACGGCCGCGCACCTGCACATGCGCTACCGGTACGTGCCCGAGCTGCGGTTCGGCGGCGGCGCGGTGTTCTTCAACGCCGGCCGTACGCCGGCCGCGGCCACCGGCGCCGAGTCCTGGGCACCGTACGTTCTCGGCCACATCGAGGAGTACGACATCGACTGCGAGCACTGGGAGATGACCGGCGCCGAGCCGCTGCGGGAGATCGGCAAGGTGCTGGGCGAGCAGCTGCGGGGGGTACGCCGCTGAGCGTTCGGCCGCCCTCGGGTAAGACCGATGCACCGGCACGAAGTGCCCGGACCCGCCGACACGGTGGGTCCGGGCGCTTTCGCATGCCCGGAGCACGGGCCGCGGCTCACCGCCAACCGCCCACAACCTGCCGCCCTTGCCGCCGGAAGGCGGGTTCCGGCCTCCGTAGCGTGAGGGTGTCCGCAGGTCACGGCTTCACCGGCAACAGAAGGTCAAGGACATGGTGGATCATTCCGACTGGCGTGTCGGGGCAGCTTCGGCCCCCGTCCATCACGGCGAGATTCTGCAGGGTGTCTTCACCGGCCGCGCCGGGCTCGTGCGCGGACTGGTGACGCTGCCCTGCACCATTCACACCACCCGGGCGACCTTCACCCCGGCACCCGGCACCGGGGTCACCGTCTCGCCGGACTGGAAGGGCAAGGCGCGACGGGCGGCCGAACTGGCCGTGCGGACGGTGGTCCCGGCGAGCGCGGGGCCGGTCGGCGGCCATCTGGAAGTGACCGGGGACGTGCCGCTGTGCCGGGGCTTCGGTTCTTCCACCAGCGATGTGCTGTCGGCCATCTGGGCCGTGAAGGACGCGTTCGCCGATCCGCTGCCGCCGCGTGAGGTGGCCCGGCTCGCGGTGCGCGCGGAGACCGCCTCCGACTCGCTGATGTTCGAGGACTCCACCGTGCTGTTCGCGCAGCGCCAAGGCAGTGTCATCGAGGACTTCGGCTACCGGATGCCGGCTCTGCGCGTCCTCGGCTTCGGCTCACGCCCCTCCAACCGCGGCAAGGGCGTCGACACGCTGGCCCTCCCGCCGGCCCGCTACGACGGGGCCGAGATCGAACGGTTCGCCGCACTGCGGGACATGCTGCGCGACGCCATCCACATGAAGGACGTCGCTCTGCTCGGCTCGGTGGCCACGGCGAGCGCGGAGATCAACCAGCGGCACCTGCCGGTCCCCGGCTTCGACCGGATCCGGGACATCGCGCGCACCTCGGGCGCCGTGGGCGTGCAGGTGGCCCACAGCGGGGACATCGCGGGGCTCCTCTTCGACCGGGACGATCCCGACGTCGAGACGCGCACCGCACTGGCGCAGGACCTCCTGCGGAGCACCGGTATCGATGAGCAGTGGAACTACACAACGGGTGACTGACATGACGACGACCCTTCCCAAGGCGCACTCCTCGATCGTGGAGGCCACCGAGCTGCCACGGATCATCAAGGTGGCCGACAACCTCTACGCGGCCGCCTTCAGCCTGATGAAGCTGCTGCCCGCCCGCTACATCATCGACCGGGCCGAGGCCGCCGGGGTGCTCACCCCGGGCACCCCGGTCATCGAGACCTCCTCCGGCACCTTCGCGCTGGGCCTGGCCATGGTGTGCGGGCTGCGCGGCTACCCGCTGACCATCGTCGGCGACCGCGCCATCGACCAGGAACTGCGCACCCGGCTGGAGATGCTCGGCACGACGGTGGAGATCGTCGAGCACACCGGCCAGCCCGGCGGCATCCAGGGCGCCCGGCTGGCCCGGGTGGCCGAGCTGTGCCGGCAGCGGCCCGACGCGTTCGTCCCCGGCCAGTACGACAACCCCGACAACCCGGGAGCCTACGGCGTCGTCGCCGACCTGGTCGACGGCACCGTCGGCGCCGTCGACTGCCTGGTGGGGCCGGTCGGCTCGGGCGGCTCGACGGGCGGTCTCGCCGCCTCCCTGCGGCCCCGCAACCCGCAGCTGCACCTGGTCGGCGTCGACACCCACGGCAGCATCATCTTCGGCACCCCCGACGGCCCGCGCACCCTGCGCGGACTGGGCAGCAGCATCCACCCGGGCAACGTGCGGCACTCGGCGTACGACGAGGCGCACTGGGTGACCGCCGCGGAGGCCTTCCACGCGACCCATGAGCTGTACCGCCGGCACGGCCTGTTCATGGGCCCGACCAGCGGCGCGTCCTTCCAGGTGGCGTCCTGGTGGGCGGCGCGCAACCCCGGCAGCACGGTGGTGATGGTGCTGCCCGACGAGGGCTACCGCTACCAGTCGACCGTCTACAACGACGCCTGGCTGCGCGAGCAGGGCATCGTCCCCGCGCCCGCTCCCGGCGGCGGTCCCGTCACCGTGGGCCACCCCCTGGACGCCCCGCCGGTCTGGTCCCGGCTGCTGTGGGCGCGCCGCGGCTTCGACGACGTGATGATGCCGGAGATGGCGTCGTGAACGGGCGGCTGCTGCTCCTGGTGGAGTCCAACACGACCGGCACCGGGCGGCTGTTCGCCCGCCGGGCGGCGGAACTCGGCGTCGTGCCCGTTCTGCTGAGCCAGGATCCGGGACGCTATCCGTACGCGGCCGAGGACGGGCTGCGGACCGTCGTCGTCGACACCTCCGACCCGGAGCGGCTGTGGCAGGCGGCCACCCGGCTGGCCGGCGAGGCCCCGGTCGCCGGCGTGCTGACCAGCTCCGAGTACTACGTCCCGGCCGCCGCCGCGCTGGCGTCCCGCCTCGGCCTGCCCGGCCCCTCGGCGCAGGCGGTGCGGGACTGCCGGGACAAGGCCGAGCAGCGGCGGATCCTCGCCGCCGCCGGGGTGGGCGTGCCGGGCTTCGCGGTGGTGTCGACGGTGGACGCCGCGGTGTCGGCGGCGGCGACCCGGCTGCCCGTGGTGGTCAAGCCGGTGCAGGGCTCGGGCAGTCTGGGCGTACGGCTGTGCTCGGACCTCGACGAGGTCGCCGGGCACGCGCGCGCACTGCTGGCGGCCACCGTGAACGAGCGCGGAGTGGCGGTCCCCGCGCGGATCCTGGTCGAGGAGTACCTGACCGGGGCGGAGTTCTCCGTCGAGGTGTTCGGCACCGAGGCGGTGGTGACCGTCGCCAAGCACGTCGGCCCGCTGCCCGCCTTCGTCGAGGTCGGCCACGACGTGCCGGCGGCGCTCCCCGCCGGACTGGAGCGCGAGCTGCGGCAGACCGCCGTGCGGGCCGTGACGGCGCTCGGCCTCGGCTGGGGCGCGGCCCACGTGGAGCTGCGGCTCGACGGTCCCGTCGCCAAGGTGATCGAGGTCAATCCGCGACTGGCCGGCGGCATGATCCCCGAACTGGTGCGGCGGGCCTGCGGGATCGACCTGGTGCGCGCCCAGGTGCTGGCCGCGCTGGGCCGCGTCGCGCACCCCGAGCGCGCGCTGTACGGCCGCGCCTCGATCCGTTTCCTGACCACCGACCGCGACGGCATCCTGGCCCCCGACCTCTCCGGCGCCGTCACGCGTGCCGGTGCCGTCCCGGGCGTCGTGGAGGCGGTCCTGTACCGCGCGCCCGGTGAACCGGTCGGCCCCGCCGCCGACTTCCGCGGCCGGCTCGGCCATGTCATCGCGGTGGCGGACCATCCGGCCGAAGCGGCCGGGGCCGCGGACCGGGCGGTGGCGGCCCTCACGGCGGCGATCGCCCCCACGTCCCTGGAACGGCAGGAGGCGCTGACATGACCGCCGCACGGACGCGCGAGGGCACGACCGCCGCCCGGCACCACCCCGGCACCCCTTCCCCGCGCCCCTCCGGGTGCCGGGGGCACCGGCCGCTTCTCACCCCCGAGGACCTCACATGACCACCGCCCCCGCACGTGACGGCGTCCACACCGGCCGGCTCAGCTCGGCGCTGGATCCCGAGGCGCACGCCATCGTCTACGACCAGCGCGTGCCCGAGGACGCGGCGGACCCGCTGGGCGGCGAGCTGCGCCGCATCAGCCAGGTGGACCGCGCCCACCTGGTCATGCTCACCGAACGCGGGGTCGTGGACCCCGGCCGGGCCGCCGCCCTGCTGCGGACCGTGGAGGAGCTGCGCGCCGCCGACTTCCTGCCGGTACGCGGACGCCCGATGCCGCGCGGGGTGTACCTGGCGTACGAGGGCTATCTGATCGAGCGGCTGGGCGACGAGACCGGCGGCATCCTGCACACCGGCCGCTCCCGCAACGACCTGAACGCCACGACCGCCCGGTTGAAGGCCCGCACCCCCTACCTCACCCTGCTGGACGCGGTGGACCGGCTGGCCGCCGTACTCCTCGCCCAGGCCGACCGGTACGCGGACGTCACCATGCCGGCGTACACCCACGGCCAGCCCGCCGTGCCGATCACCTACGGCCACTACCTCGCGGGCGTCGCGGGCGCGGTGCTGCGCGCCTACGGCCAGCTGCTGGACGCGGGACGCCAGCTGGACGTCAATCCGCTCGGCGCCGGCGCCGTCGGCGGCACCTCGGTCCCCGTCGATCCCGAACGCACCGCCCGGCTCCTGGGGTTCACCGGGGCGGCCCCCAACTCCGTGGACGCCGTCGCCTCCCGGGACTTCGCGCTGACTCTGCTCTCCGCGTCCGCCGTGCTCGGCGTCACCCTCGCCCGGGTCGCCCGCGACCTCGGTGTGTGGACGTCGGAGGAGACGGCGCTGCTGCGGGTCGCCGACACCCTGGTCGGCTCCAGCTCGATGATGCCGCAGAAGCGCAACCCGTTCCTGCTGGAGCACATCCAGGGCCGGGCCGGGGCGGCCCTCGGCGCCTTCGTGGGCGCGGCCTCGGCGATGACCACCGCCGGCTACACCAACGCCATCGCCGTCGGCACCGAGGCCATGCGCCATCTGTGGCCGGGCCTGAGCGACACGACCGACGTGGTGACGCTGCTGCGGCTGGTCGTGGCCGGGGTCGAACCGCGGCCCGAGCGCATGGCCGAGCGCGCCCGGGAGGGGTTCACCGCGGCGACGTACCTCGCCGAACGGCTGGTCGCGGACGGCATGCCGTTCCGGGCCGCGCACCACAAGGTCGGCGAGACCGTGCTGGCCGCGCTCGGCTCGGGTCTGTCGCTGGAGGAGACCGCCGGCCTGGACGGCGGCCTGGACCCGGACCGCGTGGTCGCCGCCTGCGTCCACGGAGGCGGCCCGGGGGCCGACGGACTTCCGCCGCTGCGCCGCCTGCTCGACACCCACCGCGCCGAGTGCGCCGTCCGCCGCGACCGCTGGTCGGACGCGGAGCGGCTGCTGACCGACGCCGTGCGGAAGGCGGTGCGGGCATGAGCGGGACCGTCACCGCCGCCGCGGCACCGAACCCCGCCCGGCCCCGCTCCCCCCTCTCCCGCCACCGCGACTTCCGTCTGCTCTGGCTCGGCGAGACCACCAACCGGGCCGGCATCAACATCACCACGGTGGCCATGCCCCTGGTCGCCGTGGTCACCCTGAACGCCAGCACGCTCAGCGTGAGTGTGCTGGCCGCCGCACCCTGGCTGCCCTGGCTGCTGATCGGCCTGCCGGCCGGCGCCTGGGTGGACCGGATGCGGCGACGCCCGCTGATGCTGGTGTGCAACGTCTCCTCGGTGCTGCTCCTGGCGAGCGTGCCGGTGGCCGCGTGGCTCGGCGTGCTCACCATGACCCATCTGCTGGTGGTGGCGCTCCTCAACGGCCTGGCCGCGGTGTTCTTCGGAATCTCGTACAAGGTGTACGTGCCGTCCATCGTGGAGCGGGACCAGCTCCAGGAGGCCAACGCCAAGCTGCAGGGCAGCGAGTCGGTCGCCCAGGTGGCCGGCCTGGGCGGCGGCGGTCTGCTCGCCCAGGGCTTCGGCGCGGTCTCCGGCCTGCTGGTCAACGCCGGCACCTTCGTCTTCTCGGCGCTGTGCCTGCTCGGCATCCGCAGCCGGGAGCCCCTGCCCGAGCCCTCCCGCGAGCGCACGCCGCTGCGCCGGGACATCGGCGAGGGCCTGCGGCACACCGTGCGCGACCCGTACCTGCGTGTGCTGACCGCCTACGGCACCGTCACCAACCTGCTCCTGACGGCGTACCAGGCGATCCTGCCCGTGTTCATGATCCGCCAGCTCGACGTGCCGGAGGGCGCGACCGGCTGGCTGCTGGCCTCCAGCAGCGTCGGCGGGATCCTCGGCGCGGCCGGCGCCAGGCGGGTGACCGCCCGCTGGGGCACCGCACGCGGGCTGCTGGTGGCCACCGCCGCCACCGCCCCCTTCGCCCTGCTGATCCCGATGGCGGGGAAGGGCTGGATGCTGGCCGCGCTCGTGGCCGGCAGCGCGCTCCTCGCCCTCGGTGTGGTGCTCGCCAATGTGATCCAGGGCGCGTTCCGCCAGCGGTACTGCCCGCCGCAGCTGCTCGGCCGCATCACGGCCTGCATCTCGGTGGCGAACTTCGGTGCCATCCCGTTCGGTTCCCTGCTCGGCGGTGTGCTCGGCACGGCGCTCGGGCTGCGGCCGACGTTGTGGCTGCTGACCGCCGGTCTCGCGGTCAGCCCCCTGTTACTGCTGATCGGGCCCCTGCGCGGCAGGCACGACCTGCCCGCCGCGCCCGGTGGGTCATGACGCCCGGTCGGCTCCTTCGAGTAGGAACAGGAGAGACCCCGTGGAAGGAACACCGCCGTGGGTCGCCCGTGAGCTGCCACCCCCCGGCTCACTCGACCTCTGGCTCCTGAGGGTCTCGGATGTCGCCGCCGGCATCCTGGACGAGGCGGTGCTCGACGCGACGGAACGCCGACGCGCCGCCGCCCTCATGCACGCGGCCGACCGCGTCCGGTTCACGGCCGCGCACGTCGCACTGCGCCGGCTGCTCGGGTCGTATCTGCGGCTGCGCCCCGAGGAGATCCACTTCGGCCGGGACACCTGCCCCTGCTGCGGCGGCCCGCACGGCCGGCCCACCGTGCTCGGCACGGGCCGCGACGACCTGTTCTTCTCGCTGTCCCACCGGGGCGACCTGGCCCTCGTCGGTACGGCCGCGGCGCCGATCGGCGTCGACGTGGACCTGGTGTCGGACCAGACGGCCACCGCCGAACTGGCCTCGATGCTGCACGTGGCCGAGCAGGAGGAACTGTCCGCCGTCGCACCGCGGTCGCGGCCCCGCGCGCTGGCGAGGCTGTGGACCCGCAAGGAGGCTTACCTCAAGGGCCTCGGCACCGGACTGGGGCGCGATCCGTCCCTCGACTACGTCGGCTCCGGGGCACCGGGAGGGCCCTACCCGCCGTCCGGCTGGACCCTGCTGGACGTTCCGGTGGACCGGGGCTACGCGGCGGCGGTGGCGGTGCGCGGCGAACTCACCGCCGCCGGCCCGACCGTCACCCGCCTCTTCGGCCCGCAGGCCGCCGAGCTGGTCCGCGCGTCCCCGTCCGGGCTCCTGACGGGAGGGACCCCGATCTGACCGTGCACCCCGGCAAGACCGCTCACCCACTCCTACGAACCTTGGGAACCGACCATGCCCCACACTGTGCAAGAGGCCCCCGCGGCCCGCCTTCCACGGATGCGCGCCGCCGACGAGACCGTGACCGGCGCCCAGTCCCTGATCCGCGCCCTGGAGGAGGTCGGTGCGGACACCGTCTTCGGGATTCCCGGCGGATCGATCCTCCCGGCGTACGACCCGATGATGGACTCGGCACGGATCCGCCATGTGCTGGTGCGGCACGAGCAGGGCGCCGGCCACGCGGCCACCGGATACGCGCAGGCCACCGGGAAGGTCGGGGTCTGCATCGCGACCTCCGGGCCGGGTGCGACGAACCTGGTGACACCGATCGCCGACGCCCACATGGACTCCGTGCCGCTGGTGGCGATCACCGGCCAGGTGTCGTCGAAGGCGATCGGTACGGACGCCTTCCAGGAGGCGGACATCGTCGGCATCACCATGCCGATCACCAAACACAACTTCCTGGTCACCCGCGCCGAGGACATCCCGCGGACCATCGCCGAGGCGTTCCACCTGGCCTCGACCGGCCGCCCCGGACCGGTCCTGGTCGACATCACCAAGGACGCCCTCCAGGCGCGGACCACCTTCGTCCGTCCCGGGGCGGCGCACCTGCGCGGCTACCGCCCGAAGACCCGCCCGCACCCGCGGCAGGTCCGCGAGGCGGCGCGGCTGATCACCTCGTCCGAACGACCCGTCCTGTACGTCGGCGGCGGCGTCCTCAAGGCCGGGGCCACCGCCGAGCTGCGCGAACTCGCCGAACTGACCGGCGTGCCCGTGGTCACCACGCTGATGGCTCTCGGCGCCTTCCCCGGCAGCCATCCGCAGCACATGGGCATGCCCGGCATGCACGGTGACGTGTCCGCCGTGGCGGCCCTGCAGAAGGCGGACCTGATCGTCGCCCTCGGCGCCCGCTTCGACGACCGGGTCACCGGCAGGCTGGACAGCTTCGCTCCGCACGCCAAGGTCGTGCACGCCGACATCGACCCGGCGGAGATCTCCAAGAACCGGTACGCGGACGTGCCGATCGTCGGCGACGCCCGCGAGGTGATCGAGGCGCTGGTGACCGCCGTGCGGGAGGAGGGCGGGGCCGGTGACCACAGCGCCTGGTGGCGGGACCTGAACCGCTGGCGGGCGACCTATCCCCGCGGTTACGAACTGCCCGCCGACGGCACGCTCTCCCCGCAGCTGGTCATCGAACGCATCGGCCGGCTCGCCCCCGAGGGGACCCTGTTCACCTCCGGTGTCGGCCAGCACCAGATGTGGGCGGCGCAGTTCCTGCCGCACGACGAGCCCGGCACCTGGTTCAACTCCGGGGGCGCCGGGACCATGGGCTACGCGGTCCCGGCCGCGATGGGCGCCAGGGCCGGCCGGCCCGACCGCACGGTGTGGGCGATCGACGGCGACGGCTGCTTCCAGATGACCAATCAGGAACTGGTCACGTGCGCCCTGAACGACATCCCGGTCAAGGTCGCCGTCATCAACAACGGCGCCCTCGGCATGGTCCGCCAGTGGCAGAACCTCTTCTACGGGGCGCGGTTCTCCAACACCGTGCTGCACGACGGCGCGACCAACGCCGCGACCGGCTCCACCCGGGGCGTGGGCTCCGCGGCCAACCGGGGCACGCGCGTCCCGGACTTCGTCCTCCTCGCCGAGGCGATGGGCTGCGTGGGTCTGCGCTGCGAGTCCCCGGACGAGCTGGACGCGGTCATCGACAAGGCCAACTCGGTCACCGACCGTCCGGTGGTCGTGGACTTCATCGTCCACGAGGACGCGATGGTGTGGCCGATGGTCCCGGCCGGCACTTCCAACGACGACATCATGGCCGCCCGTGGCGTGCGTCCCGACTTCGGCGACGCGACGGACGACTGAGAGGACCCTCCGACATGTCTCAGCACACGCTCTCCGTCCTGGTCGAGAACACGCCCGGCATCCTGGCCCGGATCGCCGCCCTGTTCTCCCGGCGCGGCTTCAACATCGACTCGCTCGCCGTGGGCACCACCGAGCACCCCGACCTCTCCCGCGTCACGATCGTCGTCCGCGTCGACGACGAACTCTCCCTGGAGCAGGTCACCAAGCAGCTCAACAAGCTCGTCAACGTCCTGAAGGTCGTCGAGCTGGAGGCGGCGGACGCGGTCCAGCGCGAGCTGGTCCTGGTGAAGGTCCGCGCCGACAACACCACCCGCTCCCAGGTCCTGCAGATAGCCGAGCTGTTCCGGGCCCGCACCGTCGACGTGGCCCCCGAGGCGGTGACCCTGGAGGCCACCGGCGCCGGTGACAAGCTCGACGCGATGCTGCGGATGCTGGGGCAGTTCGGCATCAAGGAGCTGGTGCAGTCCGGCGCGATCGCCATCGGCCGCGGGTCCCGCTCGCTGACGGAACGCGGCGCCCGCGAGACCCGCACGCTGCGCATCACCTCGGCCGCGACCCGCTCCGCGCAGAGCGCCTGAAGTCCCCCGCGTCCCGCCCTTACCCACCACCATAAGGAGATCTGACCCATGGCCGAGCTGTTCTACGACGCCGACGCCGACCTGACCGTCATCCAGGGCCGCAAGGTCGCGGTCATCGGTTACGGCAGCCAGGGCCACGCCCA
>NZ_JBEZBT010000088.1:0-19020 GCF_040647235.1 Streptomyces sp. NPDC042638 | reverse complement strand
TGGCGGGGGGGGCGGGGGGGGGGGGTCTTGGGGGGGGGCTCTCTTTTTTGTGGGGGGGGGGGCCCGCGCGGGGGGGCCCCCCCCCCCGCCCCCGGAACCCGCGCGCGCACGAAAGGCATGGGACAGGGGGCGCTGACCAGCACTTTCGACGCAAGGGGTGCAGCCGCGACATGGAAACAACCGATCCACCCGCCTCCCTCCTGTGCAGGGAGGTCAAAGACCGCAGGGGCCGCGTGTACCGGGTCGGCGAGAGTGCCGCCGACATCCTGGGCCACGGTCGCGTCTGGATGGTCGTCCTGCCCTGGCTGGGCATGACGGGCATCGCCTGTGCCGGGTACGCCTTCCTCACCGCGCGGGGCGGTCTCCGTGACGCCCACCAGTGGGGCGGGGAGCTGTTCCGCCCTGCGGGCCTGTGGGCGCTATGCCAGACGGCCGTCGCCCTGCCGGCCGGGCTGCTGCGGGAGAGCCGCCGGCTGACCGCCCGCACGGCCGTACTGACCGGCGCGTTCGGCACCCTCCTCGGGTACCTCTCGCTCGCCTTCGCGGCCGGCCTCCCGCTCGTCCGCCTGGGTTTCGCCGTGGTCGGCGGCGTGAGCGCGGGGCTGGTCCACTCGACCTGCCTGACCCTGCCCGGCAAGTGGTACCCCGAGCGCCGGGGCGGCCCGACGGGGTTCGTCGCGAGCGGCCTGGCCTTCGGTGCCGTACCTCTCCTCCCCGTCCTCGGCTCCGGGGCCGGCCGGGCGGACCACCGGTTCCTGCTCGCCGCGACGGGGGCGGGAGTGTGTCTCGTGGTGGCGTCGGCCGGCTGGTTCTTCCGCGACCCGCCGAAGAACTGGTGGCCGCCGCACATCGACCCGCTCCGGGTGCCCGCCGGTCCCGTCGCCCGGCGGACGCGGGAGAGGAACCCGCCCGCCGTGCGCCAGTTCGGCACCTGGCAGGCCGCCCGCACTCCGGCGCTGTGGCTCATGTGCCTGTGTGTGCTGGGCACGGCCGGCGCCGCCGTCCTCGGGTGCCGCTGGCTGGTGCCGTTGGCCCGGGAGGCGGGGTTTACCGGCCACACCGTGCGGACCGCGGCGGCCCTGGCGCTCACGGCCGGGGCCGGGCTGGGGGCGGTCGGCGTGCTCTCCGACCGCGTCGGGCGGCGCGCCACCCTGACCGGGGCCTGTCTGGTGCTGGGCGGCGCGCAGTTCGGGCTGCTGGCCGCGGCCGGGACCGGCAGCGTCCCGCTGTTCCTCGGCTCGGCGGGCGCCGCCGGACTGGCCGGCGGCGCGGTGCCGGCGCTCGTCGCCGCGCTGGCCGCGGACCACTTCGGTGAGAACCACAGCGCCGGCGCCTACGGGCTGGTGGCCGGTTCCGCGGCGCTCGCCGTGCTCGCCGGCCTCGGCGCCGCCGCCGGCGATCCCGGCGGCCGGGCTGCCCACGGCGCCTTCGTCCTGGCGGGCTGCACCGGGCTCGCCTGCGCCGTACCTGCGCTCTTCCTCACGGCTCCGGGCCGACCCCGTGCCCGGCGCATCGTGCCCAATCCGCACCCCCTCGGCGAGGAGATGGCCTGACATGACGGCAGATCCCACGACAGCAAGGAACACTCCGGCCGGACCGGACACGCCGAACCGCTCGTACCGCGAGGTGACCGACGCGCGGGGCCGGATCTACCGCGTCGGCGAGACGGACCGGGACATCCTCGGCCACTCCCGCAAGCTCATGGTGTATCTCCCCTGGGTCTCCATGATGGCCATCAGCGTCTCGGAGTACGCCTACGGCTCCGCCGAGGACACCCTGTCGGCGGCGCATGGCTGGACCCAGAGCAACACCTTCTGGATCCTGAGCGTCTGGGTCTTCTTCCAGGCGGGCATCGCCTTCCCGGCCGGCTGGCTGCGCGAGCGGGGCCTGCTGACGGCGCGCCGGGCGATGTACACGGGCGCCGTGATGTGTCTGCTGGGCTTCCTGGCCCTGTCCCACCTCGACAACGTGCCGGCGGCCGTACTGGGGTTCGGTGTGGTCGGCGGGGTCGGCTCGGGGCTGATCTACGCGACCTGCTTCAACATGGTCGGCAAGTGGTTCCCGGAGCGGCGCGGCGCCAGGACCGGCTTCGTCAACGGGGGCTTCGCCTACGGCTCGCTGCCCTTCATCTTCATCTTCAACTACGTCTTCGACACCGGGAACTACTCCGAGGTACTCGATCTGATCGGCGTCTACGTCCTGATCGCGGTCGCGGTCTGCGCGTACTTCTTCAAGGACCCGCCGAAGAACTGGTGGCCGGCCGACGTCGACCCGCTGTCGTACTCCGGGAACGGCAGGAGTGCCGCCCTCCTGGCGAAGAATCCCCCGGCGGTACGTCAGTACACGCCCAAGGAGGCCATCAGGACCGGCATGCTCCCGCTGATGTGGGTCACGATCGTCATGACCGCCGGCGTGTCGATCTTCGGTATCTCGTTCCAGGTCGACTACGCCAAGGACGTCGGCTTCGGCCCGCTGGTCGCGGCCTCCTCGATGGGCGTCATGGCCGTCATCAACGGCGTCGGCCGGGCGGTGGTCGGCTGGCTGTCCGATCTGTGGGGACGCAAGTCGACGCTCGTGTTCGTCATCGTGCTCCTCGGACTCGCCCAGTTCGGCGTCATCTGGGCCGGTGACATCAAGAACGAGTGGCTGTTCCTGTTCTTCGCCTTCCTCTCCGGCTTCGGCGGCGGCGCGTTCTACCCGATGTTCGCCGCGCTGACCCCGGACTACTTCGGCGAGAACTACAACGCCACCAACTACGGTCTGGTGTACAGCGGCAAGCTGATCAGCGGTCTGTTCGGCGGCGGTCTCGGCTCGATGGTGGTCGGCGCCTGGGGCTACGACGGCGCCTACGCCCTGGCCGGCGGCGTGTCGATGGTGGCGGCGGTGCTCGCCCTGCTGCTGCGCCGGCCGGGCCAGGCGGACGGAAGGCCGGTACCGGGGGCGGGGGCGGGGCCGGTCTCCTGACGGCCCGGCCGGACTCCGCGCGCGCCCTGCCCGCCCCGCCGTTCCCCCTGCGCGGCCCGCCGGCCGGTCACCGGAGGGGGAACGGCTGCGCGCCGGTGCGCGGCGGGCGGCGCTCAGGTCGCGTTGCGCTCGTGGTACGACCGCCGGGTGTGCTCGGTGTGCTCGCGCATCGAGCGGGTCGCACGCTGCTCGTCGCGGTCGGTGATCGCGGTGATCAGCTCGCGGTGTTCGATCCAGGACTGGCGGCCCCGCTGGTGGGCCACCGGCGTGTAGTACCAGCGCACGCGACGGTCGACCTGGGCCGCCAGCTGGGCGAGGACGGTGTTGCCGGCCAGCTCCATCACCTTGGCGTGGAAGGCCGCGTTGAGGGCGACCGCGCGGTCCACGTCCTCGGCGGCGACCGCCTTCTCGCCCTCGGCGCACAGCTCCTCGAGGACGGCGACGCCGGCGCTGTCCGCGTGTGCCGCGGCCAGCCGGGCCGCCTCCGCCTCCAGCAGGGTGCGGACCGTGAGGAGCTGGTCGGCCTCCTCCTCGGTCGGCTCGTGCACGAACGCGCCCTGCGCGGGCCGCAGATCCACCCAGCCCTCGGTGTTGAGCCGCTGCAGGGCCTCGCGCACGGGCTGCCGGGAGACGCCGAGGTGCCCGGCGAGTTCGCTCTCCACGAGGTGCTGCCCGGGCTGGAGGGCGCGGGTGGTGATGAGTTCCAGCAGCGCCTCGTACACGCGCTCGCGCAGCGGGCCGGGCCGTTCCAGCCTGGGCACCGCCCCCTGCGGCAGTCCGGTCGACAACATCGCGGGTTCCTCCTGGGCACGTCTGAACGCGTGGGCGCTGGAGGCTCAGTATCGATTGTTTTTCGTCTACAGTCTACGGTGCACAGGATCCGCCCCAGGGGCGCGCAGAAGCCCGGGGCTCTCGTGGGAGTCCGCGGCCGAGCGCCGTGGACCGCCCGGAGCGCCTGGAGGGCCTCAGGGGCAGCGCACGACCTGCCCGGCGTACGACAGGTTGCCGCCGAATCCGAACAGCAGCACCTGGTCGCCGGTGCTGAGCGCTCCCTGTTCCAGAAGCTTGGAGAAGGCGAGCGGGACGCTGGCGGCCGAGGTGTTGCCGGACTCGGCGACATCGCGGGCGATCACCGCGTTGACGGCGCCGATCTTCCCGGCCAGCGGCTCGATGATCCGCAGGTTGGCCTGGTGCAGGACGACCCCGGCGAGTTCCTCGGGTGCCACCCCGGCCTTCTCACAGGCCCGGCGGGCGATGGCCGGCAGCCGGGTGGTGGCCCAGCGGTAGACGCTCTGCCCCTCCTGGGCGAACCGCGGCGGGGTGCCCTCGATCCGCACCGCGTGCCCCATCTCCGGCACCGATCCCCACAGCACCGGCCCGATGCCGGGCTCCTCCCCCGGGCGGGACGCCTCGACCACGGCGGCCCCGGCACCGTCGCCGACGAGGACGCAGGTGCTGCGGTCGGTCCAGTCGGTGACGTCGGACATCTTGTCGGCCCCGATGACCAGCGCGCGGGTGGCCGCGCCGGCCCGGAGGGTGTGGTCGGCCGTCGCGAGCGCGTGGGTGAAGCCGGCGCAGACCACGTTGACGTCCATCGCGGCGGGCTGCGGGATGCCGAGCCGGGCCGCGACCCGGGCGGCGGTGTTCGGGGAGCGGTCGACGGCGGTGGAGGTGGCGACGAGGACCAGGTCGATGTCGCCGGGGGTCAGGCCGGCCGCGGCGAGGGCCTTGGCCGCCGCGTGCGCGGCCAGTTCGTCGACGGGTTCGTCGGGGCCGGCGATGTGCCGGGTCCGGATGCCCACCCGGCTGCGGATCCACTCGTCACTGGTGTCGACCATGCCCGCCAGGTCGTCGTTGGTGAGCACCTGGGCGGGCTGGTAGTGACCGATGGCGGTGATGCGCGAGCCGTTCATGCCGGGGATCCCGTCGTTGGCGGTGGGTGGCGGACCCACCAGTCTGGTCAGTGACCGGCGGGTACGGCGGCAGGTGAAGTCACAGGAATCGCGCGCCGCGGTTGTCGGCTCCGGTCAGGCCCTCGGACGTCCGAGCATCGGTGGCCGTCGCGGACTTTCGTCGGCACCCTTGTCGGCCCTTTCTCCATACTGTAGACAATATTTCGTCGACAGGATTCAGCCGGGCGTCTTCCGGCTCCTGCCCACCTCCGCGGTATCCCTCAAACCGAACGGAGTGTCCCCGTGAAAGTCGCAGTCCTCGGTGCCGGTGCCATCGGCGCCTACGTCGGTGCCGCGCTCCACCGCGCGGGCGCCGACGTGCACCTCGTCGCCCGTGGACCGCATCTCGCGGCCATGCGGCGGCACGGCGTCCGCGTGCTCAGCCCCCGCGGCGACTTCACCGCGCACGCCCACGCCACCGACGACCCGGCCGAGATCGGTCCGGTGGACCACGTCTTCCTGGGCCTGAAGGCCACCGCGTACGCGGCGTGCGGGCCGCTGATCGCACCACTGCTGCACGAGCGCACCACGGTGGTGGCCGCGCAGAACGGCATCCCCTGGTGGTACTTCCACCGGCACGGCGGCCCCTACGACGGCCGCCGCCTGGAAAGCGTCGACCCCGCCGGCGCCGTCAGCGCGGTGCTCGCCCCCGAGCGGGCCGTCGGCTGCGTCGTCTACGCGGCCACGGAACTGGAGGCCCCCGGCGTGGTGCGGCACGTGGAGGGCACCCGGTTCTCCCTCGGCGAGCCCGGCCGCGGCGTCTCGGCGCGCTGCCTGGAGCTGAGCGGGGCGATGCGGGCCGGCGGGCTGAAGTGCCCCGTCGAGCCGGACCTGCGCAACGACATCTGGCTCAAGCTGCTCGGGAACATCTCCTTCAACCCGATCAGCGCCCTGGCCCGGGCCACCATGCGGCAGATGTGCCGGCACGGCGGCACCCGCCGGGTCATCGAGACGATGATGCGCGAGACGCTCTGCGTCGCCGAGGCCCTCGGCTGCGAGGTCGGCGTCTCCATCGAACGCCGGCTCGCCGGTGCGGAACGCGTCGGCGACCACCGCACCTCCACCCTCCAGGACCTGGAGCGCGGCAAGCCGCTGGAGCTGGACGTACTGCTCGCCGCCGTCGTCGAACTCGCGGAGATCACCGGCGTGGAGGTGCCCACCCTGCGCACCGTGCACGCCATCTCGGACCTGCTCGCGCTGAGGAGCGCCGCATGAGGAACCGGCAGCCCAGGACCTACACCCGGCTCACCCACCCCCTGGTGCGCGACCGGCGCGACGAGCCGTTCCGGAAGGCGGGCTGGGAGGAGGCACTGGACCGGGCGGCCCGGGGCCTCGACCGCAACCGGGACGCGTTCGGGATGTTCTCCTGCGCCCGCGCCACCAACGAGATGAACTACGTGGCACAGAAGTTCGCCCGGGTGGTGATGGGCACCAACAACGTCGACTCCTGCAACCGGACCTGCCACGCGCCCAGCGTCGCGGGGCTGTCGGCCGCGTTCGGCTCCGGCGGCGGCACCTCGTCGTACGAGGAGGTCGAGCACACCGACGTCATCGTGATGTGGGGCTCCAACGCCCGTTTCGCGCACCCGATCTTCTTCCAGCACGTGCTGAAGGGGATCCACGGCGGCGCCCGGATGTACGCCGTCGACCCCCGGCGGACGTCCACCGCCGAGTGGGCCGAGAGCTGGCTCGGGCTGAACGTCGGCACCGACATCCCGATGGCACACGCGGTCGGCCGGGAGATCATCCGCGCCGGACTGGTGAACGAGGCGTTCGTCGGGCGGGCGACCACCGGATTCGAGGAGTACCGCAAGCTGGTCGAGCCGTGGACCCCGTCCCTCGCCGAGAAGGTGACCGGGGTGCCCGCGCGTGCCATCAGGGAGCTGGCGCACGCCTACGCCCGCGCCGAGCGCGCCCAGCTGTGCTGGACCCTCGGCATCACCGAGCACCACAACGGCACCGACAACGTCCGCGCACTGGTCAACCTGTCGCTGCTCACCGGCCACGTCGGCCGCTACGGCTCCGGGCTCCAGCCGCTGCGCGGGCAGAACAACGTCCAGGGCGGCGGTGACATGGGGGCCATCCCCAACCGGCTGCCCGGCTTCCAGGACATCCTCGACCCGGACGTGCGGCTGAAGTTCGGGGCGGCCTGGGACACCGTCATCCGGCCGCACTACGGGCTGACCCTGACCGAGATGTTCGAGGCGATGGAGGACGGCTCGCTCAGGGCCGTGTACTGCATCGGGGAGAACCCGGCCCAGTCGGAGGCGGACAGCGAGCAGGCCGTACGACGCCTGACGGCAATGGACTTCCTCGTCGTCCAGGACATCTTCCTCACCAGGACCGCCGAGTTGGCGGACGTCGTCCTGCCCGCCACCGCCGGCTGGGCGGAGACCGAGGGCACCACCACCAACAGCGAGCGCCGCGTGCAGCGGGTACGGCGGGCCGTCACCCCGCCCGGTGAGGCCCGCGAGGACATCGACATCATCTGCGCACTGGCCGCCCGGCTGGGCCACGACTGGAAGTACGCCGACGCCGAGGCCGTGTGGAACGAGCTGCGGTCGGTGTCACCGGACCACTACGGGATGACGTACCGCCGGCTGGAGGAGCACCAGGGCATCCAGTGGCCGTGCCCGGACACCGGCCGGCTCGAACCGTCCTTCCTGCACGGCCGGCTGTGGGAGAAGGACCCCGCGAGGCGTGGCAGGCCGGCACCGTTCGGGCTGGTCCAGCACGACCCGCCGGTGGACCTCACCGACGAGGAGTACCCGCTCCGGCTCACCACCGGGCGGCGCCTGGACTCCTACAACACCGGTGTGCAGAGCGGCGGTTTCGCCTCTCCCCTGCGGCGCGGCGAGTACGTCGAACTGTGCCCGGAGGACGCCGAGCGGTACGGCGTCGTGGTCGGTGAGGAGGTCCGGGTGTCCTCGCGGCGCGGGTCCGTTCTCGCCCCGGTGTGGATCGACACCGCCCTGCGGCCGGGCCTGGCCTTCATGACCATGCACTTTCCCGACGAGGTGGACACCAACCAGCTGACCATCGAGGCGAACTGCCCGATCGCGGGGACGGCGGAGTTCAAGGCGTCGGCCATCAGGATCGAGAAACTGCCCGCAGTGACCTACGTGAGGTGAGTCCCAGTGGACCTGCGCTTCGGCGACAGCGAACCGACCGACGAGGAACGCGCCGCCGTCGACGCGCTGCTCGGCCCCCCGGAGTCCGCCTGGGAGGGCGCCGACCGCACCGAGGCCGACCTGCGGTGGGCGCGCGGCGGGCGGGCGGCCCGTGACCGGCGCGATCTGCTGCTGCCGGGGCTGCACGCCCTCAACGACCGCGTCGGCTGGATCAGCGAGGGCGGCCTGGACTACCTGTGCCGGCGGCTGACCGTACCGCCCGCCGAGGCGTACGGCGTGGCCACGTTCTACGCGATGTTCTCGGTGCGCCCGCGCCCCGCGACCGTGCTGCACGTCTGCACGGACCTGGCCTGCACGGCCGCCGGGGCGGGCGAACTGTGCGCCGGGATCGAGGCGCGGCTCGGCCCGGGCGGCGCGGTCGGCGTCGAGCGCGCCCCCTGTCTGGGCCTGTGCGAACGCGCCCCGGCGGCCCTGGCGATCCGGTCGGGCGACCCGGTGCGTACGGCCGTGGCGGCACCGGCGACCGTCGAGGCCGCCGTCCTCGCGGCGAGCGCCCCGGACACGGCGCCCGAGGAACCGCCGGCGGTGGCGGCGGTGCCGCAGGCGGGCGATCCGTCGCTGGTCCTGCTGCGCAGGGTCGGGACGGTCGATCCGTCCTCGCTGGACGACTACCGCGCGCACGGCGGCTACACGGCCCTGCGCCGGGCCTTCGAGCTGGGCCCGGCCGGGGTCGTCCGGGAGGTCACCGAGTCGGGACTGGTCGGGCGGGGCGGGGCGGCCTTCCCGACCGGCCGCAAGTGGCAGGCCACGGCGTCGCAGCCGGACCGGCCGCACTATCTGGTGTGCAACGCCGACGAGTCCGAGCCGGGCACCTTCAAGGACCGGGTGCTGATGGAGGGCGACCCGTTCGCGCTGGTGGAGGCGATCACGATCGCCTCGTACGCGATATCGGCGCACCGGGCCCTCGTCTACGTACGCGGTGAGTACCCGCGGGCGGTGCACCGGCTGCGGCACGCGATCGGCCAGGCGCGGGCCCGCGGTCTGCTCGGCGACGACATCCTCGGGCAGGGCCACCGCCTGGACATCGAGATCCGGCGCGGGGCGGGGGCGTACATCTGCGGCGAGGAGACGGCCCTGTTCAACTCCATCGAGGGCTACCGGGGCGAGCCCCGCTCCAAGCCGCCGTTCCCGGTGGAGAAGGGCCTGTTCGGCAGGCCCACGGCCGAGAACAACGTGGAGACGCTGGTCAACGTGCTCCCGATCCTGACGAAGGGAGCCGCCGCCTACGCGGCGACCGGCACCGGGCACTCCACCGGCACCAAGCTGTTCTGCGTGTCGGGCAGCGTGGCCCGGCCCGGCGTGTACGAGCTGCCGTTCGGCGCGACGCTCGGCGAGCTGCTGGCACTGGCCGGGGTACGGGACCGGTTGCGGGCGGTGCTGCTGGGCGGTGCCGCGGGCGGCTTCGTACGGCCCGACGAACTCGGCATCCCGCTCACCTTCGAGGGGACGCGCGAGGCCGGGACGACGCTCGGCTCCGGTGTGGTCATGGCGTTCGACGACACGGTGCCGCTGCCGCGGCTGCTGCTGCGCATCGCGGAGTTCTTCCGTGACGAGTCCTGCGGGCAGTGCGTGCCGTGCCGGGTCGGGACGGTCCGGCAGCAGGAGGCGCTGGCCCGGATCGCGGAGCGCACCGGAGCCGCGGCCGCCGACGACATCGCCCTGCTGCGCGACGTGGGCCGGGCGATGCGGGACGCCTCGATCTGCGGTCTGGGGCAGACCGCGTGGAACGCCGTGGAATCCGCCATCGACCGTCTGGGGGCGTACACATGACCGTCACACCGCTGGGGATCCCGCGCCGGCTGCTGGAGTTCACCATCGACGGCGAACCGGTCCGGGCGCCGGAGGATTCGACCGTCCTGGAGGCGTGCCGGGCGGCGGGGAAGGATATCCCGACCCTGTGCGAGGGCGACACGCTCCGGCCGAAGAACGCCTGCCGGGTGTGCGTGGTGGAGGTGGCGGGCTCGCGGACCCTCGTGCCGGCCTGCTCCCGCAGGGCCGAGCCCGGCATGGAGGTGCGGACGGACACGGAGCGGACCCGGCACAGCCGCAAGCTCGTGCTGGAACTGCTGGCCTCCTCGGTCGACCTGTCGACGACCCCGCGGGCCGCCGGATGGATCGAGGAGTACGAGGCGAACCCGGACCGTTTCGGCGCCGGCGCGGCCCGGCTGAACGACGATCCGAAGGTCGACAACGAGCTGTACGTGCGCGACTACGGCAAGTGCATCCTGTGCTACAAGTGCGTCGACGCCTGCGGCGAACAGTGGCAGAACAGCTTCGCGATCTCGGTCGCGGGGCGCGGCTTCGAGGCGCGGATCGCCGTGGAGCACGACGCGCCGCTGACCGACTCGGCCTGCGTGTACTGCGGGAACTGCATCGAGGTGTGCCCGACGGGGGCGCTGTCGTTCAAGTCGGAGTTCGACATGCGGGCGGCGGGTACCTGGGACGAGTCACGGCAGACGGAGACGACCACCGTGTGCGCCTACTGCGGGGTGGGCTGCAATCTCACGCTCCATGTGCAGGACAATGAGATCGTGAAGGTCACCTCGCCGCACGACAATCCGGTGACCCACGGCAACCTCTGCATCAAGGGCCGTTTCGGCTACCAGCACGTACAGAACCGGGGCTGATCAGAACATGGGACGAGTCACGGAACGACGCAAGGTCCTGCGCATCCGGGACGGGGTGGTCTCCACCCGGCCGGACACGCTCGTCGCCGAGGAACCCCTGGAGATCCGGCTGAACGGCAGGCCGCTCGCGATCACCATGCGCACCCCGGGGGACGACTTCGCGCTGGCGGCCGGTTTCCTGGTGAGCGAGGGTGTGCTGGCCCAGGCGTCCGACCTGCGGAACATCGTCTACTGCGCGGGGGCGACGGCGGACGGTTCGAACACGTACAACGTGGTCGACGTGCAGACCGCACCGGGCGTCGCGCTGCCGGACTTCACCCTGGAACGGAACGTCTACACCTCGTCCTCGTGCGGGCTGTGCGGCAAGGCCAGCCTGGACGCCGTACGGACGACCGCGCGCTGGCCGATCGCCGACACTCCCCCGCTCCGGGTCACCCCCGAGCTGCTGGCGGACCTCCCGGTCCGGCTGCGCGCGGCCCAGCGGGTGTTCGACCGGACCGGTGGCCTGCACGCGGCGGCCCTGTTCAGCGAGGACGGGGAGCTGCTGGACACCCGGGAGGACGTGGGCCGGCACAACGCGGTCGACAAACTGGTGGGGCGCGCGCTGCAGAACGCCGCGCTGCCGCTGTCCCGGACGATCCTCATGGTCTCGGGCCGGGCCTCCTTCGAGCTGGCCCAGAAGGCGGTTATGGCGGGCATCCCGGTGCTCGCGGCCGTGTCGGCGCCGTCGTCGCTGGCGGTGGACCTGGCGGCGGAGACGGGTCTGACCCTGGTGGGCTTCCTGCGGGGCAGCTCGATGAACGTGTACGCGGGCGAGCACCGGATCGCCCTGCGGGAGGCGGCCGCCCAGGGCTGAGACGGTCCCCGCGGCACGGCGGCGGGGCCCCGGCCGGCGGGGAGCGCCCCCTGCGCCGCGGGGCCCCGCCTCAGCCCTGTGCCGTACCCGCCTCGGTCCCCGCGACGTCGGCGGACGCGGCGATCGGCGGGGAGCGGCGGCTCGCGTACCGCAGCCGGGGTTCACCTGATGCGCGGGGGTCACAGCACCGGGTCGGTGGTGGTCGTGGACGGGGGCGGGGTGCTGGTCCGAGCGGTCAGCGGGTGGCGAGGCGGACCTGGGAGGCGGTCACGACCGTACCCAGTCTCGGGAAGTCGAGCCGGACGGACGCCTCGTGCTCGGCCGCGGTGAGCGCGGCCATGGCGTCCTCGGCGAAGACGAGCTCGTAGCCGAGGTCGGCGGCGGCGCGGGCCGTGGACTCGACGCCGAGGTTGGTGGCGATGCCGCCGAACACCAGGGTGGTGATGCCGCGTTCGCGCAGCCGCGCGTCCAGACCGGTGTCCTGGAAGGCGCCGACCGTCCGCTTGACCACCTCCAGGTCGCCGTCCTGGAGCAGGCCGGCCACCAGGTGGCTGCCGGGCGGCTGCTCGGCGACGGCGGGGCGCTCGACCCGCACGAGCACGACGAGGGCACCGGCGCGGCGGAAGGCGGCCGCCAACTCTTCGGCGGTGGACAGGACTTCTGTCCCCTTGCGGGGTTCCAGGGGCAGTGCGACGACGCGGTCCATCAGGTCGACGAGGACGAGGGCGGTGCGCTGGGGATCGAGCACGGGAGCTGCGGTCATGACGGAACGTTAGCCGCCGTCAGCCGTCCGTGCCGGAAATCCGGATCAACAGGCCCGTGAACTGATCGCGTTCGGCTGCCGACAGCGGGGCGAGCAGCCGGTCGTTGGCCTCGCGGGCCGCCTTCTCGCAGCGCACGAGGAGACGGGCGCCGTCACCGGTGAGGGAGACGGCGTTCTTGCGCCGGTCCCGGGGGTCGGGGGCGCGGTCGACCAGGCCGGCGGACTGCAGGTCGTTCAGGATGCCGACCACGTCCTTGGGGTCGAGGCCGACACCGCGGCCGAGGTCGGCCTGGGCGACCGGGGCGAGGTCGCGGACGGCGGAGAGGACGACGTGGTGCCACATCTTCAGCCCCTCGGCCGCGAGGGCCTCGGCGACCAGGGCGCGTCCGCGGGCGGCGGCCCGGCCCAGGAGCCAGCTGGGCAGGGACCGGATGGCGGGCAGGGGGGCTTCGGCCATGCCCGCAGCCTATCCGAAGAATCATTGGACTTCCCAACGAACAGGCTCTACCGTTGGACCTCCCAACGAATTCATGGAATTCCCCACGATCGACGGACCGGGCGGGCCCGGCCGAGGGAGGTTTCGATGCGTCGTGTCCGGTACGAGTCCACCGGTGGTCCGCTGTTCCTGGAGGAGGTGGCCGTCCCCGAGCCCGGCCCGGGTGAACTGCTGGTGCGCTGCGCGGCCGTCGGCGTCACCCTGCCGATGGTCCGCAAGGTGACCGAGGCCGCGGAGCCGGTGCCGCTGGGCGGGGAGGTCGCGGGCGAGGTGGTGGCGGCCGGCGAGGGCGTGACCCGCTTCCGCGTCGGCGACCGGGTGACCGGGCTGTGCTTCGGTCACGGGTACGCCGAGTTCGCGGTGGTGCACGAGGCCATGGCCTCGCCGGTACCGGACGGGGCGGACGCGGTGACCGCGGTCGCGCTGGTGCGCAGCGGCCTGGTGGCGTTCGGGGCCCTGGAGGCCGCGCGGCTCGCGCCGGGAGAGTCGGTGCTCGTCACGGCGGCGGCGAGCGGCGTCGGGCATCTGGCGGTGCAGCTCGCGCGGGCGCGCGGTGCCGGGCGGGTGCTGGGGGCCGTGTCCTCCCCGGGGAAGGCGGACTTCGTCCGCTCCCTCGGCGTGGACGGCTGTGCGCGGTACGACGACGACAGCTGGGGGGAGCCCGTCGACTGTGTTCTGGACGCCGTCGGCGGCGACCTGCTCACGCCCGCCCTCGCCGCGCTCGCGCCGCACGGCCGCCTGGTCGCCTACAGTTCGGGCGGCGGCACGATCCGGGCGTACGACCTGCTGGTCGGCGCCAAGTCGGTGATCGGCTTCCAGATGGCACTGATCGCCCGCGGCCGGCCGGAGCTGTCCGAGCGGTGGCGGAAGGAGCTGTGGCGGCTGTTCGCCGAGGGCGCCCTGAAGCCCGTCGTGCACGGGGAGTTCGCCCTTCAGGACGCGGCGGCGGCACACGAGGCGATCACGGCCCGGGCCAACCTGGGCAAAGTCGTCCTGCGCCCGTGACTGCACGCTTCTTGTGAGCCGCCCTGCCCCCAACTACCGTCGATGGGACGCACGTTGGACGTGGGATGTCCGGATGTCCAGATGTCCGGCCGACGAAGGGCAGGTCGCACCGTGCCGTCAGGTCTTCGCGCCCGTCTCAGATCCGTTCTCGCCACCGCCGCCGCCATCGCGGCCGGCCTGCTCGTACCGTTCGTACCCGCTCATCCGGCGCACGCCCAACCGGCGGCCCGGGAACCGCAGTTCGAGCAGCAGGTGCTGTTCAAGGCCGCCCAGGACCCCGGGTACGCCTGCTTCCGCATCCCGGCGGTCGTCAGGACGACCGACGGCGCAGTGCTGGCCTTCGCCGAGGGGCGCGTCCTCAACTGCGGGGACGCGGCCGACATAGACATCGTGGTCAAGCGTTCCACCGACGGCGGGCGCACCTGGGGGCCGCTCCAGGTGGTCAACGAGGGCGCCGGTGACACCCACGGCAACCCCGCACCCGTCGTCGACCGCTCCACCGGCCGCGTCTGGCTCGCGGAGACCTACAACACGGGCCGTACGGACAGCGCCGGCTGCTCGGTCCCCTGCGACCGCACCCCGCATCTGCAGTACAGCGACGACGACGGCCGCACCTGGTCCCGGCCGCGCGATCTGAGCCCCGAGATCCTGCCCGCCGACTGGAACTCGTGGTACGCCACCGGGCCCGTGCACGGCATCCAGCTCACCCGCGGCCGGTACGCGGGACGCCTGGTCTTCGGCGTCAACACCGAGACCTGGGACGGCAGCAGGATCTCCGCCAACCACGCGGCCCTGATCGTCAGCGACGACCACGGCGGCCACTGGCGCACAGGCGCCACGGACACCTGGCCCATCGCCTCCGACGGCACCTTCCGGCAGAAGCCCTCCGAACTCACCCTCGCCGAGCGGGACGACGGTTCGGTCCTGGTCAGCGGCCGGGAGCAGGACGGCACCGACCTCGGGCACCGTACCCAGGCCGTCAGCCGCGACGGCGGCACCAGCTTCACCGCGCCCTTCCGCGGCCTGCCCGACCTGTACGCCCCGCAGGTGCAGGGCTCGATGCTGCGGCTGGGCGACCGCATCCTGCTCGCCTGCCCCGGCGACCCGGACCGGCGCCGCACGATGATGATCCGCTCCTCCTACGACGGCGGCCGGACGTGGGACAGCGTGGACCGCGGCACCGTCGTCACCACGGACTGGTCCGGCTACTCCGACCTGGTGCGCGCCGACTCCGCCACGATCGGCCTGCTGTACGAGGGCGGCGCGGTGGACGCCCGCGACGAGATCCGCTTCGCCCGCTTCACCGAGGACTGGCTCGCGCCGCGCCGTGGCCCCGATCCGGTCACCCCCGACCTCGCCCGGCACGCCCGCCCGGCGGCGGTGCTCGGCAACCCGCAGCGGACGGACGGCGTGTCCGGGAACGCGCTGGAGTTCGACGGCACCGGCGACGCCGTCCGGCTGCCGTACCGGGCCGGGCTGCCCCTGGGCACGAAGGACTTCACGGAGTCGCTCTGGTTCCGGTACACGGCGACGACCGGGGAGCAGCCGTTCCTCTGGATGGGCGGGATCGGCACCAGCCAGCCGCAGGTGTGGCTGCGCGGGGAGCCGGCGGCCAACCGGGTCCAGGCGCTGATCACCGCGCGGGACGGAGCCGGCGCGCCGCGGACCGTGTCCGTGCGCACGAGCGACGCCTACAACGACGGCCGGTGGCACCACGCCGTACTGCGCCGGGGCGGCGGCCGGCTGTCGCTGTCCGTCGACGGTACGGAGTCCTCGGCGGCGGACGTTCCCGGCTCGGTCAGCCGTAACTCGCCCTTCGGTGTCCACGTCGGCCAGCGCATGGACAGCCGCGCCTTCCTCACCGGTGCGCTGGACGAGGTGCGGGTGTGGGACCGGGCGCTCACCGACGAGGAGCTGGCCGACCCGGACGTGCTGCGCTCACCTGAGGACACGGTCCTGTGGCTGCCCCTGGACCGGCTGCGCGGCTGACCCCTCGGTCGTCGTCTCCCCCGGCCCCCCGGTCGTCGTCTCCCCCGACCCCCCGGACGCGTCCGTGCCCCCCTCGGACGCGTCCGCGCTCGCCTCCGGATCGCGGGCCCGGCGCTTGGCGATGACCGCGCACACCATCAGCTGCATCTGGTGGAAGAGCATCAGCGGCAGGACGGCCAGGGAGGCGTGGCCGGCGAACAGGACGCTCGCCATCGGCAGCCCGGAGGCGAGGGACTTCTTCGACCCGGCGAACTGGATGGCGATCCGGTCCTCCCGGTCGAAGCCGAGTGCCCTGGCGCCGTACCAGGTCAGGAGCAGCATCACGGCCAGCAGGACGGCCTCGACGCCGAGCAGCCCGGCCAGCCGTACGAGGCTCACCTGGTGCCAGATGCCCTGGTTCATGCCCTCGCTGAAGGCGGTGTAGACGACCAGCAGGATGGAGCCGCGGTCGACCAGGCCCAGCACCCTCTTGTGCCGGGTGACGAAGCCGCCGATCCAGCGCCGCAGCACCTGGCCGGCGAGGAACGGCACCAGCAGCTGGAGCACGAT
This sequence comes from Streptomyces sp. NPDC042638, assembly GCF_040647235.1. Taxonomy (NCBI): domain Bacteria; kingdom Bacillati; phylum Actinomycetota; class Actinomycetes; order Kitasatosporales; family Streptomycetaceae; genus Streptomyces; species Streptomyces sp. NPDC042638. The sequence goes on along the minus strand of NZ_JBEZBT010000088.1, from coordinate 2,628 downwards.
CTTCACCAGCGAGTCCGTGGAGAACCCGACCGCGTCGCCTCCCAGCAGCCCCGCCGCGAGCAGCGGGGTGAGGACGATGCCGACGAGGGAGGAGAACGACCCGGCGCAGATCGCCGCGGGCACGTTGCCGCGGGCGATCGAGGTGAACGCGATGGACGACTGGATCGTGGACGGCACCAGCGTCAGGAACAGCAGGCCCTGGTAGAGGGGCTGGGTCAGCAGGACCGGCACCAGCCCCCGCGCCGCCAGCCCGAACACCGGGAAGAGGACGAAGGTGCAGATCAGGACGGTGACATGGAGCCGCCAGTGCTTCAGTCCGTCCAGCGCCTCCCGGGTGGACAGCCGGGCGCCGTAGAGGAAGAAGAGGAAGGCGATCGCGGCCGTGGAGGCGCCCGACGTGACATCGGCCGCCGTGCCCCGGGCGGGGAGCAGCGCGGCGAGACCCACCGTCCCGAGCAGCACCACGATGTACGGGTCGATCGGCAGCCAACTCGGCCAGCGCAGGCGTTTCACAGTGCTCCGATTGCTGTCTGATTGCTGTGTGCGTCGTGCGGTCCGGGCCCGCAGGGCCCCCCTCCATCGTCCTCCTCGGGCCGCCGATCGGGAATCCCGCACACCGCTCTGACTGCCATCACGTTCCACGATCACCGACTAGGCTCGGGCGCGTGTACGAACCGACGCAGCTGCGCACCTTCCTGGCGGTCGCCCAGACACTGAGCTTCACGCAGGCCGCCCGGCGGCTGGGGCTGCGGCAGTCCACGGTGAGCCAGCATGTGCGCCGGCTGGAGGACGCGGCCGGCCGGCAGCTGTTCTCCCGGGACACCCATTCGGTGGAGCTGACCGAGGACGGCGAGGCGATGCTCGGGTTCGCCCGCCGGATCCTGGAGGTGCACGAGCAGGCGACGGCGTTCTTCACCGGCACGCGCGTGCGTGGCCGGCTGCGGTTCGGCGCCTCGGAGGACTTCGTCCTGACCCGGCTGCCGGAGATCCTGGAGGGCTTCCGCTACGACCATCCGGAGGTCGACCTGGAGCTGACCGTGGAGCTGTCCGGCACCCTGCACGAGCGGCTGGCCGCCGGCAAGCTCGACCTGGTGCTGGCCAAACGGCGCCCGGAGGATCCCCGCGGTGAGCTGGTCTGGCGCGACGACCTGGTGTGGATCGGCGCCGAGCGGCTGCGCCTGGACCCGGACCGGCCCGTACCGCTGATCGTGTACCCGCCGCCGGGCATCACCCGGGCCCGCGCGCTGGAGGTCCTGGAACGGGAGGGCCGGCCATGGCGCATCGTGTGCACGAGCGGCAGTCTCAGCGGGCTGATCGCCGCGGCCCGTGCGGGCCTCGGGGTGATGGCCCACTCCCGGCGGCTGATCCCGCCGGGCCTGTTCCGGCTGCCCGTGGCGGCGTCCGGCGGCCGGGCGGAGCCGAGAGCCCGGGGCACCACCGGCCTGCCCGACCTGGGGAAGGTCGACTTCGTCCTCGTCCACGGCCGCAACCGGGGCCCGGCCGAGGCCGCCGCGAACGCGCTGGCGGCGGCGATCCTGGCGGGCGGCGAACGGCTGCGGCGCAGCGGCTGACCGTGGCACCCCCGCCCGGCGTCCCCCGGCGCGGGGCCGTCACCGCGCCGGACGGTAGGTCAGCTGCTTCACCCGGCGCAGCAAGGGAGTCGCCTCCACGTGCTGGACGCCCTCCAGGTGCCCCAGGGGGCCGCTCAGGTAGGCGTACAGCGCGGCGGTGTCGCGGACAACGGCGGTGACGACGATGTGGGAGGGGCCCGCGGTGGCGGAGGCGAAGGCGATCTCGTCGTGGGTGGCGAGGGTCCGGCCGACGGAGTCCAGGGCGCCCGGGGACGTGGTGATCCACAGGATGGCCGCCTTGGGGTGGCCGAGGGGTCCGCAGTCGTACTCGATGTCGGTGTACACCGCGCCGGAGGCGAGCAGGGCGGACAGGCGGCGTTTGATCGCGGACTCCGAGCGGCCGGTGGCGCGCCGGAGCTCGGGGTAGGTGGCGCGGCCGTCGCGTTCGAGGGCGGCGAGCAGCGGGGCGTCCTCGGGCTCCAGGCGGGGCGGCCCGGGCTCGGGCAGGTCGGGGCGCAGGGCGGCCCTCTGCTCGTCGCTCAGGGCCCGGAACTTGGGCAGCCAGCCGACGGGGCCGCCGTAGAAGCGGTGCAGGAGCTGCTGGGCGCGGATCTCGACGACGCTCGGGGTGCGGGGCAGCTTGCCGAGCAGGAGGTCGTCGTGGTCGCCGGGGCTGCGCGGCCGCGTGATGCAGGCGATCTCGGTGCCGCCGGAGGCCAGCGCGATCCAGTAGGTGTCGGGGCGCCGGGCCAGCGCTTCGGCGATGACGGTGGCCCCGTCGGGTGCGCAGCGCAGCCGCAGCATCCACTGGTCCTCACCGAGGCGTACGGCGTCCCGGAGCACGACCACGCGGAGGCCGGCCTCGGCGCACAGGCGGCGGTAGCGGCGGGCGATGGTCTGGTCGGAGACGCCGAGGACCGCGGCGATCCGGCTGAAGGGAGCCCTGCCGTCGACCTCCAGGGCGGAGAGCAGCTGCAGGTCCAGCAGATCGAAGGTGTCGGATTCCATCCGCAGCAAGGCGTCCCCCGTCGGATTCTTGCGAACTCGGCTTCCCGTC
>NZ_JBEZBT010000087.1:0-19687 GCF_040647235.1 Streptomyces sp. NPDC042638 | reverse complement strand
GTGTGGCGGGGTCGGCGAGGATGAAGAAGGCGGCCGCGGCGGCGTCCTCCACCTCCTTGGCATACCTCGCCGACTGGGGATGAGCTGTCTGGGCTGCCAGCCGCAGAGCGTGTGTGTGAAGCGGGGGCAGGGCTTCCTGCAGCCGGTCGGCGGCCTGCTGCACTTTGTGCTGGTGCTCGATCAGGGCCGTCCGGAGCAGTTCGACCTCGTGGGTGTGACGGGTGTGCTCCCGCTCGGCGGCCGTCAGCGCAGCCATGGCTGCCTCCACCGCCGTCTCCGCGTGGGCGAGGGTATCGGCGTCCTGGGGCTGTGGCGGCCGGTAATCGCGGGGAAGCGGCTGCGCACAGACAGGGCAGCCGTCCCCCGCGATCAGGCCGCTGCCCGCCGCGTGCGCGGCCTCCCTGCGTCGGATGTCCTTCAGGGTGCCCTGGGCACGGAGCAGCTCGGTCCGCGCCGCGTCCGGCGTGTCGGCCGGGGGTGCCTGCAGCAGCGCGGTGAGCTTGTGGTCGGTGGCGGCCTGGGTGGCCCGCTGCTGGGCCAGTGCGCTGGCTGCCTCGATGCCGGCGCGGACGGCGTCCGTCAGCATCTGCAGAGCCTCGCTGGCGTCGGCTGCCTCTTCCTCACCATCTCGTACGCGGCTGCGCAGGGCGTCGGCCCGCCGGTCCTCGTCGTCCAGGTCGGCGGCGCGCCGGGCCAGCGCTTCCTCCTCGTCCTTGAGGTCGGCCAGGAGCCGGGTGTGCGCGCTTTCCTCTTCTTCGAGAGTGGCCAGCCGACGGGGCACGTCGCTGAGTACCTGGGCCGCCGCTGCCAGGGCCGCGGAGTCCGCCTCGTTCTGCTGGGAGGTGACCGTGTCGAGGTCGGTCCGGGCGGTGCTCTCGGCTGCGGCGTTTTCGTCCTCTAGACGCTGCAGTTCGGCTTGGGCCTGTCGTACGGCCTCTGTGGTGGGGTGATAGTCGCTGATACGGCGCTCCCGGAGCGCGGCGGCGGCGCCTGCGCTGAGGCGGGCGTGCTGCTTGGCCCGGGCCGCCTCCGTGCGCAGGCGGCGCAGCTGGGACCGGCGGCTGTCGAGGTCGGCAGCGCCGCCGAGGGCCTGGACGTGGCGTTCGCGTGCGTTTGCCGCTTGGGCCCGCGGATCTTCGTGCAGCCGGTCGTTCTCCCGCTCGGCCTGGTGCAGCAGCTCGTTCATGTGACGGAGCATTGATCTTCAGGGGCTTGGTCGTTCGGGCCTGGTGTCTCGTCTTTGAGGGTGGGACTCGGGACGGCCGGAGCGGCTGCGTTCGGGCGTGATGTGCGTGGTCTGGTGCCGTGTTCGGTTTGCTTGTTCGGGCGCTTGGTCTGCGGTCCGGTAGTTGTGTGGGAATGATCTTGGGTTTTCGGTGGATGTCGTGGTGCGTCTATGGGCGGCTGCGTTCCCTGCGGGCTTCGAAGGTCGTTTTGGCTGGTCAGCGGTGTGTGTGGGTGAGGAAGACGTGGAGTGGGTCGTTCGCGTTGGGGGTCAGGCGGGTGAGGCCGAGTCGGCGGGCGATGAGGGTGAGGGCGTCGTTGGTGGTGCGATGTGGCCGGTTCGGCAGGGTGGCGAGTGCGCGGGCGAGGGCAACGGTTTCCGGATAGATCACCAAGTCGCGGGTCAGGAGCGCAGGGGAGGCGCTGCCTGTACTGGTCAGGTGGAGGTTTGCCTCGCATAGCTGGTTGAGGCGGGTATGCCAGCGGTGGGTGAGGTGTTGCTGGTGGTCGTACCAGCGTGTGGTGATGGCGCGTGCTGCGGTCCAGGCGGTGGCGGCACGGGGGTGCCGTAGCAGGTGCTGGTGGGCGTGGTGCGCGGTGGCGAGTTCGGGCGCACCTTGGGTGTGGACGGTGGAGGCGAGTCGTGGGTCTGGAGTGGCTTGCTGGTGGCGCGGGCACACCAGCCCCTGCGGTGACGGATGAACCCAGGCGGTGTCGGTGATGCCGTGACTGCGGTGGCGGGTGCACAGGGTGCAGGCGCGGACGGGCTGCTGTGCGGCCTCGAGTCGCTTCCAGCGCGCGGCTGCCTCGGTGTCGTGGGCGTCGTAGCTTGGGGCGAGGTGGGGCAGGGCGCGCGTCAGGTGGGGGAGCGGGGCGCGGGCCAGGACGGCGAGGTGCTGGGCCGCGTTGTGGTTGAGGTGGAGTTCGGCCGTTGGAGGCGTGCCCTGGCGGTGGATGGTGATGTTGGCACCGTCGAGGAGCTGGGGCAGCGTCAGCTGGTAGGCATCGGCGAGGCGTTGGGTGTAGGAGGCGGTTGCTTCGCCGGGTAGTGGCCGTATGTGGAACACGCCCGGTGCGGCTGACGGGATCCGAAGCCATGCCCCCGAGACGGCGATGCGCTGTGCGGTGCCGGCCCCTGCTGTGGCACGGACCGTGACGTCTGTCCGGCTCACGAGGTGTTGGTGCTCCGGGGCCGGGTGCGGGGTCGGTAGTGCTGTTCGGCGAGGTGGTCCAGGCGGATCGCGTCGAGAGTGGTTTTGGTGATGCGTTCAGTGCCGTCGATGAGGGCGGTGATGGCGGCTTGGCGGATGAGGCGGGCGAGGCTGCCGATGCGGCCGGCGGTGCGCTCATGCAGGTAGGGGGCCAGTTCGGGGAGGGTTCCGGGCCGGTGGTGGCGCAGGTCGAGGGCGCCTTCCATGGCGTTGACGAGGTCACGGAAGGGCTCTTGGTCGCCGAGACGGGCGGGGAAGGCGGCACAGTCGATGAGGGAGGCGCGTCCGGCGAGCTGCGCGCCGCGCACTCCGGTGAACAGGGGTGTGGTGGTGACGTCGATGCCGGCGTAGACGAAGGTGGCGCCGATGCGTTCGGTGAGGTCTTTGATCAGGTCGGCGCTCTGGGCGCCGGTGGTGGTGCGGGGGTTGAGTCGGTGGATCTCGTCGATCATCACCAGCTGCACCCCGGCGGCGGTGTAGGTGTGGCAGACGGCGTTGGTGATCTGGGCCTGGGACATACCGGCGGCGACGGGGATGCCTAGGTAGCGGGCGAACTCGGTGGCCAGGGTCTTGGCGCTGGCGGCGGGCGGGACCAGGACGTAGGCGACGGGGACCTGTCCGGCTGTTGCTGTGGGGCCGTGGCGTCGGGTGTGGGCGAGGTGGCAGGCGCGTCCGACCTGGAGCAGGGCGGTGGTTTTCCCGGCGCCGGCGGGGCCGGTGACGATGAGGGACGGCCGTGCGGTGACGGTCTGGTGGCGGCCGAGGATCATCAGGGTGCGCACGTTCTTGGCGAGGGCGTCGATGGCCGGGGTGCGAACGGTGACGAACCGCGAGTGATAGGCCAGGCGGTCCTCCAGACTGCGGGGCGGTGCCTCAGGCGGGGGAGGGGCTGCCACGGGAGTGGTGGCGAAGGCTTGGAAACCGTCCCAGGTGGTGACCGACTGCGTCTGCGTCTCAGGGGCGTCGACGGTGTCTGCCGCGACGCCGGGAGGCCGGTCCGCTGCCGGCGAGGGCTCGCCGGCCGGTGCTTCGCCCGTGCCTGGCGAAGTGTTCACCATTGCTCGGCCTCTGCTTCGGCGTCCCACAGTCCGTATCCGCCTGCCTCGGCCGGCAGCGCGCCCGGTTCCTCCGGATCGCCAGTGCCCGGCTCGGCCGCCGGGTCGGTGTCGATGAGGTCGTCCAGGCTCTCGCTCCAGTCCGGTTCTGGGGCCGGTGCGGTCTCTGCTTCGAGCGGGCGCCGCTGGCCTGGCAGGTCGGGCAGCCGTACTGCCGTACCGCGGGCACGACGCCGTTTGCGGTGGTTGGCTTCGTTTTCTGTTCCGGCGGGACCGCGGGTGCGACGCAGCAACTGGTCGAGGGTGTCGGCGAGGTCGGCCTCATGCTGCTCGCGGTCCCCGCGTTGTTCGACCTCGGTCTGGATGTGGCGCCAGACGGCGTCGTTGAAGGGCTGGTGGACGTGGTCGCGGTGGATCCAGGGGATTTCGTGGAGCTGTCCGTCGGTGAGGCGGACGAAGATCTGGCGGGCGTCGTGGGGGTTGTGGTGGACCTCCCACTTGCCGTCTCTGGCCTCGACCGGGGAGCGCTGGCTGCGGTGGGGGTCGAGGAGGGGGTGGTTGTAGGTGCGGTAGTCGAGGCGGATGCCGCGTTCGGTGATGGGCTGCCAGCGCACGGGCAGCAGTTCGAGGTAGTCGGCCCCGGTCAGCGGCACCGGCACATATCCGCTGATGGTGATCAGCGCGGCCCACATCTGGTTCGGTGTGAGCGCGGTTTTGGGCAGGACGGGGTGGCGCAGTCCGTCGTGGGGCCGGTTCTGCCAGCCGCAGGTGATCCATTCGTCGAGGAAGTCCTGCAGCTGCGGGATCGTCCACCGCGTCTCGGCCGCCGTCGCCGAGCCGCGGCGCTGGGGGCTGGAGCCGGTGTGGCCGGCGACGTGCTGGCAGAACAGGTCGTTGATCGCGCCGAAGGTGCGTTCCACTACGGCCTTGGCCTGCGGACGGCGGGGAGGGGCGGGCTGCACGCTCACCCCGAGCGTTTCGCAGGCGGCGACGAAGCCCTGCGAGAGGTAGATCTTCCCGCGGTCTACGACGATCGTCTCGGGCACGATCACCGGGCGGGCGGCCGCGCCGTCCAGCCGTTCGTCCAGTGACAGCATCCGCTGGTAGGGAACCTCGGCCTGTGACAGATGAAGAGACTTGGGCCAGGTGGGCCGGGCAGGATGCGGGACAGCCATCTCGGCCAGGAGGAGGGCGGCGTCGACGGCTTTGGTGCTGTGCGGGCGCAGGACGGCGGCCAGGATGGAGCGGGTGGCGACGTCGACGGCGATCGTCAGCTCCGGCCGGCCCAGGCTGCCGTCCTCCAGGACGGCCATGATGTCCAGGCGGGTGGTGTCGATCTGCACCTGTTCCCCGGGGCGCAGCACCACCGGCGACGCCGACGAGGCGCGGACGGGTGTGGTGGCCGTACGCGCCGGGCGGCCCAGACGATCGGCCGGGTCGGCCAGCACACTCACCAGCCGGTAGAACGTCGACCGTGACGGCATCTCCACCACGCCGCGCCCGTGCGTGTCCTCCAGGATCTGCCCGACCAGTACCTGCAGCCCCTTCACCGTCCCCTTCGACCGGCCTCGCTGGCGCCGCAGCGCCTCCAGCACCGCGGCCACGACCCGCTCGTCGGCATATCCCGTCGGATGACGGCCACGGGCCGGCACCGCACGCTTGTCGACCAGCCCCCACAACCCCTGCTTGCGGTAGGCGTGCCGCATCCGCTCCACCGTCGTACGCGTCACCCGGGCGAAGCCGAGCGCCGCCAGTTCCTGTGCCTTGGCCGCGTCCCGCTGCGCCAGCGTCCACCGCTCGGGGTCGTACTCCGGCCGCATCGTCTGTCCCTCGCGGCTGCCCTCAGGGCGCGGCCACCCGGTCTCCACCTCACGGATATGGGGCAGCCAGGCCAGCGCCCGCTGCTGGGCTGCCAGTGGAACGGTCTCGAACAGCCCCCACTGCGGCACCGTCTCCGGTGCCCGCCCGCCCACCACTTCGAAGCCCGGATCGGCGAACAACCGCCCCAGCAGCAGGCTCGCTTCGGTGCCGTCCTCCTGGAGCAGGTAGACCTGCTGGCCCTGCAGGGCGGCGACCTGCCAGGTCTGCCCCCGGTGGACGACGTGTACGCCGACCTCCACCGCTGGCCGCCTTGGGCCCTGCTGACCGCCCATCGTGCTCACCCCTCATTCCGTCCTGCGGTACCCGCCGCCGGGATGCCGGCTCGCCCACCGCCGTCGCGGTGCGCGTACAGCAGTGCTCGCTCACTGAGGGGCTCGTCGAGCCGCGCCGCAAGCCATCCGGACCACACTGCGTGATAGACGGCCGGCAATACCTGCAGCGGATCACCCACCGATGCCGCTCCGTCGGCCAGCGGCCGGGGCTCGGCGAACGCTTCGGCCAGCGCGGACCGCAGCCTGGGCGGTCCCTGACAGCGGGGGTGGCGGTAGCCGGCCAGCCATTGCAGGTTCGCCGTCACCACCGCCGGAGGTGGCTCGAGGCGCCGGTATGACCAGCCCACGCGCGTACACGCCGCCTCCAGGACCGCCCGCGCCCGCTGCGCCCTGTCTGCTCCGGCGGTCGGGCTGGAGGGGCAGTCAGCGAGCAGGCCGGTGCCGTCCGTGTACCGGGCGAAGAGCTGCGGGACCCACCCGCGTACGCGCCCGCCGGCCGGGTCCCGCCAGATGAGCCGCACCGGCCGGGCGGACAGTCCGGTCACCTCCGGGTCCCGGTCCAACATCATCAACTGGGTGCGCATCGTGGCGGAGCCGTGCACCACGTGCCGCCCCGTGGTGGCTGACCACCACCATCCGGGCCCCCACCGGCGTCCCGGCAGGACCGGGAACGCCGACACCGGCGCCAGTTCCTCAAAACGCACCGAACCGACCGCCTGGTCCCACGGCAGCTGGGTGACCTGGCCGGACAGTCCGGTGAAGGCCACCTCCACGGGCAGGCCGCGCTCCTGGCCGCCGGCACTGCTCCAGGCGCTGCCTGCGCCCTCACGTCCTTTCACCCTGCCACCGAAGTGGGGACCGGCTGTCAGGGGGACGCGAATCTGCCTGCTCTCACTCGAAAGGGCGATTCTCGGAGAAAATGCGGGACCGGCCCACGACGCCCATGGTGTCCAGCAGCGCCTGCTGATGAGGGTGGAGCCGGTCCCACAGGGTGGTCTGGTTGCGGCCCCAGCGTCGTAGCTCCGGTGGGATGGGCTGGCCTGTGGCGTGGGCGGCGCGGGCCCGGTGGTAGGCGCGTTGCCAGATGAAGGGCCAGGGTGGGTTCCACCACGGGTCGAGGACGGTGAGTTCTTGCAGGGTGCGGGCGGACAACTGGCCTGAGCGGGCTTTGCGGCGCTGCTGCACGAGCCAGCGCCCCAGGGGAAACCCGTCCTGGTGGATATGGATGGATACCGCCAGGTGCCCGTGCAGGGTGGCGTAGGCGCGTGCGTGGGGCAGGCCCTCCCCCGGCGGGTAGTGGCGTGCCGTCGTGCGGGCCGGTGCGGGCACGGCGGCAGTCCCGTCGGTGCCGAGGGCGGCAAGGAGTTGTTGCTGGGCGGGGTGGAGGCTGTCCCACAGCTGTGCCTGTGTCCTGATCCAGCGGCGGTCGGTCCTGGTCAGGGTGTTGCTGTCGGTGGCGGCGCGGGCCCGGTGGTAGGCGCGCTGCCAGGCGAGGGGCCAGGGTGGGTTCCAGTGAGGGTCGAGGGCGTTGAGCGCGGTGATCCTGGCGGGCTCGATGCGCCCGTCGTCGGCGCGTTGGCGCTGGCGCAGGAGCCAGCTTCCTAAGGGGTGGCCGTTGTGGCGGGTGCGGTCGGTCACGGCCAGGTTCCCGTGCTCGGCCGCGTAGTTACGAGCCTGCGCCAGCCCGGTCTCTCCCAGGGCCGGACCGGTCAGGGAGGCCGTGACGGTGCGGGCGGTGGCGGCGGTGATACCGATGTCGGCGAGAAGGTTCTGCTGCTCGGGTTGCAGGACATCGTGCCGGGCGCACTGCCGGCGCAACCACACCGTCAGCGGAGCTTCATCCTCGTCCCGGTTGCCGGGCGGGTAGTGCTGGCCGGGCAGGAGCAGCCTGCCCTCCTGCCACAGCGCGCGGGCCTGCTGGTAGTGGCGCTGCCACGGGAAGTGCCATGGCGGGTTCCACCAGGGGTCCAGCTCCGTCAGGCGCCGCCCGGGCGGCCACGTGGTTCCCGTGGCCCGCAAGTGGCGGCGCTCCTTGCTGCGTTGGGCCACCAGCCAGCGGCCCAGCGGATAATCGTCATGCACGTAGTCAGAGGGCACGGCCAAGTGCTGGTGTGCCGCGGCGAAGGAACGGGCGCTGGCCAAGCCGGCCGAGTCACCCAGCCGTGCCGCGGCCTGGCTGGCGGCCTTGGCCTCCTCCGCCGTCATGGGGACTTTGCCGGCTTCCTCAGCCGTGATGCCGATACCTGCCAGCAGGCATTGCTGATCACGCTGCAGACTCCCGTACACGGCGCACTGGTGCGACAACCACAGCGCGGACTCCGCTTCGAAGCCCGGAAAGCCACGCAGGACATCCAGCGCGTGTCCGTCCTGCACCAGCCGGCGGACCTGCGCGAAGGACCGCTGCCATGACAGCGGCCAGGGCGGATTCCACCACGGGTCGACGGCATCAAGCGCGCGGGAGCGCTCGGTGGGCCTTGCAGCCCGGTGCGCCTTGCTGCGCTGGGCCCCCAGCCAGGACCCCAGCGGATACCCTTCGTGCACTGCCCCTTTACCGGAGACCGCCAGGTGGCCGTGCTCGGCGGCATAGGCCCGGGCGTGCGCCAACCCTGTCTCGAAACGTGCCCGCATGCTGGCCCGCCGCGGCTGAGCGGTACGGGCTGCTTCGGCCGTGACGCCGATGTCCGCCAACAGACGCTGCTGCTCAGGGTGGAGAGCGTCGTACTGGGTGCACTGCAGATACAGCCACTCACCGTTCAGCACAGCGGTCCCGGTAAACCCTGCGGCTGCATCCGGCCAACCGTCCACGGCGGCGTGATCGCGCGCCCGGTAGTACGAGCGCTGCCACTGCACCGACCAGGGGACGTTCCACCACGGGTCCAAAACCGCGAGCACCCGGACACGCTCCGGCGACAGCGCCCAGGCCCTGGTCTGCACATTGTGAAGCCATTCCCCAAGCCGGAAGGACCCCACCACGGTGTCCTTCTGGACAGCGAGGTTCCCGTGTTCGCGCACATACTGACCCGCATGCGCCAGGCCGGCCGTGAAGGACTCATCCGACTGCCGGTTAAGCCCCCGCCGTCTCTTGCCCGCCGCCTTCTGCCCACTGGCGCCGACGGACATCCGCGCGGCGAGCTCGTCGACCAGCGGGCGCAGGCGGTGCGCCGGAGCGACCGCCCACATCGCCTGCTCTCGGTGCCCGGTGCGACGCGGCGGCCGCACGCACTGATACGCCCACGCGAACAAAGGCCCCGACGTCTCATCCGCCAGCTGCTCTCCGTACCAGGGGCGCCCCATGCAGCGCGCAACCGCCGAAAGCAGCAGCGGCAGATCAGCCAGCCGAAAGGGCACATGTCCCCGGGCGTCGGCGGTCAGGCGCTGCCGGAACCCGTCATCGGCCAGCAGCGTGGCGAGCGCGACCGTCTCCGGGTACGTCACCAGCTCCCGTGCCAGGACCCGCCACGCCTCCGGATCCATCCGTCCACTGCCCAAGCTCCGCAGCCGAGAAGGCCACACATGTTCTCGCGGCCACGCCTGCCACCACCACGAGGCGGTCACCGCTGCAGCTACCTCGAACGCCTCCACGGCCGCCGGGGAACGACGCAGCAACTTCGCATGATGACGGTGGGCCTGCACCCACTGCTCGCCGCCCGCCGGCAACCTCACCACCCGGCCGGGCGTGCCCGGCACCTGCATCAGCCACCGGCGGTGCAGCACGCACACCCGCTGCTGCGGCTCCAGGTACAAGCGCGCGCCCTCGGCGCGCCCGGCTGACCGCGCAGCGCACTCAGGACACGCTGGCCCCCAGGACGCAACCTTCTCCGCGGTGTGATGAAACTGCGCTGCTGGGCCTGCGGCGAACCGCTTTCGTGGCTCCTCCTGTGCCCAGGCAGGCAGTGCCTGCCGCAAATGATCCTCCGGAACTCGGCACAGCTGGGACACCCGATCCCGGGCCTGCCGGTTCAGATACACCTCGCTGTCCGACCGCGTCTGGCCCGTGACGTTCGACAGCCCGCCCACCTCAGCGATTGCCGCCAGAAGATCCCTGGGCCCTACGCCATAGCGTGCAGCCACCCGGCTCAGGAACGACTGCGTCATCTCACCTTGCAGCGGTGCCACCCGCCACACCCCACCTGCCAGGAGCATCGGCCCCGCCTCCGACGGCGCCAGCTGCCGTTTCCTGCCGCCCATGCCCTGCCCGGTCCGTTGATCTGCAACTCCCATAACCGTCGGTCGGCCTCACTCGTTATGGGTCACCAGCCACGGCTTGGCGGGGAAGCAGACGCGGGGCTCTTACGCCCAACTCCCGCAGTGCGTCCTTCTGAGGGTCAACCGTGAACCTCCAACCACCGTTTACGGTGTCCGTACGCGTTTGGTACGCGATATGTGCGCTTCACGCTAGGGTTGGGGCAGGAGGTGTGCATGTCCGAGCTGTTCGATGCGGTCGATGCGCTCATTGCGTCCCGTTCCCCGTTGCCGCCCCCGGCGGAGCGCAGGCGGCTGCGCCAGGCGCACGGGCTGACGCTGGACGAGGTGGCCGCCGCACTGCAGGTGCGGCGTGCGACGGTCGGCGGCTGGGAGGCCGGCAAGACCGAGCCGCGGCCGCCGGAGCGCGACGCCTACGCTCGCATGCTCAAGCAGCTCGCCCAGCTCTACCCCGCAGGCGCTCCGGTGCCCCCTGAGGACACGGCGATCCCCGAGACGCCTGCCGTTCCGGCCGCTCCTGCGCCATCGGCCGCCGAACCGGCTCAAGCCCGTACCGCACCTGCAGGCCCGGCTGCGGAGCCCGCGAACACCGCACTCCGCCCCGCTGCGCCTGCTGCTGTACCGCACCCGGCGGTCACGTCCAGGCCGATGTTGCGCCGTCCGGCCGCGAAGAAGGCCGCCCCCGCAGGCATCCCGGCGGGCGGTGCTGATCCGCGTTTCGAGAACGGTCCGCTCGCGGTCGTCGACGTCGCCGACGGCCAGGTGCTGGCGTACTGCGTCGGCGGCCTGGTCCTGGACGTGCCCGCCAAGTCCATCCCGTCCTTGGTGGACTGGACCCTGCGCGAGGCGAAGCTGGGGCAGCCCAAGCTCAGTGGTCCGGGCAAGGATGCCGACCCGCTGATCGTGCTGACCGAGGCCGCGCTTCAGCGCTACGGCCTGCCCGTCACGCTCACCAAGGAGGAGCGCCTGGCTGGCCGGATCCCGGAGGGCCACAAGGTCATCAAGCAGCTGACGCGCGCCGACTGGCAGTTGACCAAGCGCGGGTTCGGGCCGTGGGCGAGGATCTACCGCCCCGCGCAGGGCGCGGAGCGATCCTGCGTGCAGTTGTGCATTCCGTCGTGGGACGCGCTGGACACCCGGCACTGGGCCGACGCGGGGCAGTTGCCGCCGGCGGACCTGGCCCGGCTGCTGGGTACGTATGCGGCCCGCGTGATGACGCCGCGCGGATCGACCGCCGTGACCGGCCTCGAGCTGATGACCGCGCTGCATCCGCCGACCCGTGCCTCCGAACCGGATGCGATGGGCAAGCGGCACTCCGAGCACAACCCCGGCTCGTTGGGGAAGGATCCGGTGGACTGCGCGCCGTGCGAGGCTCCCGACGGGCACCCGCTCCTTGCCGATCTGCCGCGTTTCCACCAGCGCACCCCGGCCGAGGTCCTGGTGGAGGAGGCGTACGACTGGGCGCGCCCGCTCACCGACGCCGAATGCCTTCGCCCCCACCTGGTGGGCATCGACGTGAACATGGCCTTCGCCGCCGGCGCGAACGGCCTCACGGTCGGTCTGGGTGCGCCGACGCACGTCAAGAACCCCGTCTTCGATCCGAAACTGCCCGGCTCCTGGCTGGTCGACCTCTCCCACGTCGACCTGTCCCGCGTGAAGGTGGCCAAGGACAAGTGGGCGGAGCTGGACGGCGAGCTGCTGCCCAGCCCGTTCACGCCGAAGGGCGAGCGCCCGACGGGGCCGGCCTGGTACGCCACGCCGACGGTGGCGTACGCGGTGGAGCTCGGCTACGAGGCGCGCCCGATCGAGGCGTACGTCCGCCACGACAACGGCCGCTACCTGGACGCCTGGTACAACCGGCTGCGCGATGCCTACCTCGCCACGATGGCCGACCTCGGGGTGGGCGTCGACCTGCCCCCGGAAGAGTTCCTGAAGGCGATGGACGGCTACCGGCAGCGTGACCCTCAGCTGGCGGTCGTGGTGTCCGCGGTCAAGGCGACCGTGAAGGGTGGCATCGGCAAGCTGCGCGAGCGCCCGCGCGGGGAGGGCTGGAAGCCCGGGCAGCCGTGGCGGGCCCTTGCCCGCCCGACGTGGCGCCCGGACATCCGCGCGGCCGTCATCTCCCGGACCCGGATCAACATGCACCGCAAGATCGTCAAGCACGCCGCCTTCACCGGGCAGTACCCGGTCGCGATCCTGTCGGACTGCGCCGTCTACGCCTCCGACGGGCCCTCCCCGCTGGACTTCCTGCCCTACCGGGACGGCAAGCCGCTGCCGGGCGGCTTCAAGCTCGGCGTGAACCCCGGGCTGGTGAAGTGGGAGGGCACCCAGAGCGTGCTGTGGGGCGAGGGCGTGCGCGAGCAGTTCAACGCCCCGGAGCTCAACCTCGCCCGGTACATCAAGGACGGCACCGTCACCGACGTCGACAACGGGGAGTAGCAGGCGATGAGTGTGTTCGGGGACGGTCTGGACGCCGCGGTGCAGAAGGCGTTCACCCGCCCGGCGCCCAAGAGCGCGCCCGCGCAGATGCGCTACCTGGTCAAGCAGCTCAAGAGCACCAAGGCGGTCGCCCAGATGCTGCGTATCTCCCAGCGCACCGTCGAACGGTACCTCAAAGACCAGATCAAAAAGCCGCGCCCGGACCTCGCCGCCCGCCTGGAGAACGAGGTGAAGAAGCGCTGGCAGCCGCAGATCCGCGCCAAGGCACGGCAGAAGGCGGCGACCACCGACGGCATCGTCATCGACACCCGCGCCCGGATCGGCTACACCGCGCCGATCGGAACGACGGACGAAGACCGCCTCCGGCACTTGACTGTCGCGCTGCCGCCCCGCTACGCCGCCCGCCTCTTCAACGCCCAGGAGCAAGGCGCCACCGACCAGGAGCTCCAGCAGATCGCCGCCGAAGCGCTCAAGGAGGTGTACTTCCAGGACAACGGCCGCCGCGCCGGCCAGCTGGAGGAGGTCCGCTTCACCGACATTGAGCACCTTGAGTTCGACCTCTGACTCACCGTCGCCTGAAAGTCCGGGGCAGGTTGCGTGACCACGGCGTACGGGTGTGGGCGGGGTGCTGACATCCCCCGTTGCTGCCGCTTTCGCCCATGTCCCTTGGCTGGAGTGAGGGAGAAAGGACTGGCGGCGTGGCCGCATCCGGGTCTCGGGACGTGCTCGCCTGGGTTGCACGTCGGCGGGCCGCCGCGCCGACCGCCATGAGTGCGACGGGCTCGGTTCCGGAAATGTGTGGTGACGGCCGGGTGCGCCCGTTTAGCGTGATCTGGCTGACGATCGTCGGCAGCATGTGGTGAACACACTGGAGTACGGATGGCTTTGCCCGCACGGCTCACCGCCGCCCTGGGACGACACCCCGACGAACTCGCCGAGGACGATCTGCAGCGCGCGGTCGACAGCCAGATACCCGAGGGCGTCGACCTCGACTGGAAGAAGGACTTCTACCAGGGCACCGACGCGGGCAAGAAGGAACTCGCCAAGGACGTGTGTGCCATGGCCAACACCGCCGGCGGCATGGTCGTCATCGGCGTGGATGACGGCAAGCAGGATCACGCACACGCCCTGGCCCCTGTCGAGCTGGTCCAGGGCCGGGGGGAGGAGTGGATCCGCTCGGTGCTCGCGAACTGGGTCCAGCCCGTCGTACCCAACGTGGGCGTCCGAGTCGTGAAGTCCGCCGCCCAAGAGGGCAAGATCTACTGGCTGCTCACTGTGCCCCCGAGCACCCAGGCCCCGCACGCTGTCGCGGCTCCGGGCAACGACTACAACTTCCGCGTGCACGTTCGGAACGGCACCACGACCCGCACCCTCGCCGAGTCCGAGATCGCCCAGCGGTATCGCGACCGTTTCAAGGCTGCCTCGGACGACGTCGATCGCCTGCACGAGGTCGCCGAGGCAGGCCTGCGCTACCTGGGCAGCCACGTCATCAAAGAGTTGCCCAACGGCGGCAAGCTCTCGGATCACTACCCGGTGTGGGTGAGCCTGGCAGCGGTGCCGGCCGTCCGCGGCAACTACCCGCTCACCACGCAGGCGGAGCGAAACGCTGCCTTCAGCCGCTTCTGCATGCTCGCCGGCGAGGCAGTGACCACCAACATGCAGCCGGACCATCCCATCCTGGTCGGCCGTCGCCAGCTTCGCTTCGAGGGAAATCCGACCGGCCAGCTCCACCAGGACGGCTCCTTCTACGCGGCCCTGCCGCTCTATGTCCAGAGCGATCGGCGCGCGCCCGAGGGGCCCATGCTGCTGCACCAGCGCGGACTGGAACTTGAACTGGTGGCCCAAGTCCAGGCGGCGGCAGCCTGGGCGGCGGCAGCCGGATCGAGCGGCGACCTCATGCTTTCCGCGGCGCTTCTCAGCTACGTCGGCAGCGATGTACCCCTGCGCCTTGTCGTGGGGGATGCACTGCTCCATCACGGCCCAGTCAGCCCCGTGCCGGCAATGCCCGCTCAGACAACGGCTGACCTTACGGCCATTACGACCGACAAACACGAGGCCGTCATCGCGGCGTACACCCTCGTCTCGGACCTGCTGGCCGATATGGGAGCCCACCAGCCCGAACTGCTGAGCCCCCAAGGAGACATCGCAGTGCAGAAACTTGGCGCAGACTGGCGCCCCAAGCTCACCGGCTGGGAGTAAAGGAGCGAAGCCTCGGGCAGCCACACCCGGGGCTTCGGCATACGTGCACATGCCCCTCCCCTGGACGAGATGGTCATGTCTCCGGGCCCGTGCCGGCCCCGGGCGGTAGGACCTGGATGTCACTGGGCGGGGTGATGATGGCGGGATGGTTGACGAGCGGGCGGCGGCGAAGTGGTACCGCAACGAGGAACAATGGGCACGGCAAGTCGCTGCCTCGTGGTTGGGCCACCCGGCGGTTCGCGAGGCGGTCGAAGCCGCTGCCCCGACGGCTGCTGAGATCGTGGCGCCGCTGGCGCGCCACATGATCTCCCAGGTGGAGATCACGCGTTTCTGCTGGCGGGTGTGCGGCATCGCGCCCTCCTTCCCGGACGGCAGTGAAGGTCCGAACCCGTTCGACCCGGCCGCGCCGGGCGCGTGGCCGCTGACGGACGCGGAACGGGAGCGGGCGGGTTACATCGCTGCGGTTTTCCACCGGCTGGTCCAGGTCGTCGTGCAGGTACTCGACCGCGCTGAGATGCATGTGGACGCGCCCTGGGGATCCGATCAAGCCGTGATCGCTGTGCTCCTTCTGCTGGTGTCGGACGGCTACGCGGTGGCCTGGGGCGATGCCCGGTTGTTGGCCGATCAGTTGCAGCCGCCGGGCGTCTCCGCGATCACACTGGACGGACGCTCGACTTCCGCACGCGACGGCCGATCGGAGGAGATGGCGCGCAATGCCGACCGGATCCGCAAGCTGGTTCGTGAACGGGTCGGTGGCCGCGATCTCCGCCGTCCCTACGCCGCGGCCAACGGTCGGCGCGCCCAGCCGCGGCCGACGGTGATCCGTCGGCAGGTGCTGAAGGAGATCATCGACGACACTCCCAGGGTGACGGTCGAGCTGTTGCGTAGGACGTGGGGCAATTCGGAGGAGAAGGTCGGCGGGCGGCTGCGCTGCGAGCTGACCCGCCGTCTGGCTGACGAAGGCTTCCCGGCGCCGGACAAGCCTTCGAAGAGCACCCTGTCCAACGACCTCCGGACGCTGAAGGCGCGCCCAGACTGACCCGGCCAGAAGAAAAAGTCCGGGCGAATGCGCGCGCGTCTTCGCCTGGACTCGGGAACCGGCAGCCTCCCAACGTCAGCACCACGACGGACTTTTGTGGAGGACCGCGTGATTCCCGACCGCACCAACCCGGCCGCCCCTCCGGCCGCGCAGACCCCCGAGTCACCAGGGCAGCAGCGCCGACGGGGTTGGCCAGACCCTGCCTCGCCGGTCGGCGCTGTCATCTACGCCTTCCTGGGCGGCATGGCCTTCTGGCTGGTCATGGACGTAGTGGTGCGGCACGTCCACATCTACTGGCGATGACCAGACGCAACGACCGGCGGTGGGCACGATGGTGACGGTCGCCATGGTCACCTCCTTCATGCCCACTCCACGCCCAGTTCTCGCAGCGCGGTCAGCTGGTCCGGGGTGAGCTTGTCGCGCCTCGATTTGGTGTTCGAGACCCACACGCCCAGTTTCACGACTACCGGCTCCGTCTCGCCGTCGACCACGATCTGTTCGCTGTGCCCGCGCGGTACAGGCCGGTGGGCGCCTTCCCGTTCTACCCACTGCGCGAGGGCCGCCAGTCCGCGCTGGAACGCCTGCTGCGCCTTGCTCGGACCCTTCGCCGCACGCCCGGCCGCCGGGGCGGCAGGCGGCGCCTCAAGCGGCCTCACGCCCAGCTGGAACAGCCGCTCCTGCTGCCCCGCGGACAGTTGTGCCCAGGTGCCCGGATTCTTCTGACGCTCCAGCCACCGCCCGATGTCGTCGCCTTCGAACAGCACGCCCGGCTCGATGGCCGGCAGGACGCCGTCGGCGTCGACCAGGTCCGCGAGCACCCGGTAGTGCCGCTGCCAGTCGAGCGGCCACGGGCAGTCCCAGTCCGGGTCGACCGCCGTCAGTTGTTGCGCGCGCTCCGCAGCCCGGTCAGCGTCCTTCCCGAGGCCGCCCTTGCGCCGGAGGTTGGCCACATGCTGCCCGACCGGCACCATCGCGTCGCCCTCGCCCCAGACCGCGTCCTGGCGAGGGGCGAGGTGCCCGGTGGCCCGGTGGTACGAGCGCAGCGCGGCGAGCTTGTTCTCCCATGCTTCCTCGCCTGGCGCCCACACCATGCCGGCTTCTGGCGCGTCTAGCAGCTCCTTGCGCCGCTCCTCCAGCTCACCGGCCCGTAGCGCCTTTCGCTGCTGGTGGACCCATCGACCAAGCGGAAACGCCTTCGTTGCCCCGACTTCGACCTCGACGTCGTAGGGCACGGCGTGGACGCCGGTGATCTCGTTCTCCTTCCGCCAGCGCAGCAGGGCCTGGTAGCCCTCCAGCCACACCAGCGACTCCGGCCGGTAGACCCGGGTGCGCAGGAACGCGGCGATGGTTGCCGCGTCGCGGGGAGAGGAGAAGTGGAGCAGGGCGGACTCGGCAGCGGCGTCGGTGTCGTCCTGCTCCTGGTCCTCGCCGTCGCCTTTTCCGCCGACCCCGACGATCTGCCCGTCCTCATCGCGCTGGAGGTGGACCTTGCGCTTGCCGCTGGTGAGGGCGCGGGAGGCGAGCTGCTCGACCAGACGCTCATCATGCGAGCGCAGGCCCTGAAGGACCGCTACAAGGGGGCGGAACGAGGCGCTGGCGACCATGTCGGTCGGGTCCTCGTTGGGCTCCAGGAACACCGGCACGATGATCCTGGCCACCTTCGTGCTGCCGTCCTTGTTGAGCCTCAGCGCCCGGCCGATGTTCTGCACGATCTCCACCTGCGAGCCGCGGGTGTCCGCGAAGCAGATCGCTTCCACTCCCCGCTCGCCGGTGATGTCCACGCCCTCCCCGAGCACGCGAACGCTGGCGAGGAAGGCGCGGTGCACCCGGCGCCCGGCGGCGTCGATGCCGTTGGCGAACTGCCTGATGACCTCGCGCCGCTCGGTCACGAGGTGGTCGCCGCACAGCCATGCCGACCACACCCGGTCTGGCGGGACGTGGCGGCCTGCCTCGAGCTCGTAGAACTCCGCGTCGATGGAGGACTTCGGCAGCTTGTTGGCGGCGGCCAGATCTTCGTCGGTGGCGTCGTTGACGTACAGCTCGGCTGCCGTCTCGGGCAGCTTCTCCGCGAACGCAGCGGCCTCCTCCACCTTCTGGTGGAACGTCATGACCGTGCGCAGATTCCATGCGGCGGCGTGCTCCAGGAGCGCGGTCTGCAGGAGCGCCAGGCGCCGGCCCCGCCGCGCCTCCTCCGACTCCCCGAGGACCGGCGAAGGGTCGCGGATCTCCAGCACGTCGATCTCAAACCCGGCGAGAATTTCGCGCTCGATCGCCTCGCTCAGACCGAGCTCTGCGAGCCACGCACCGTACGTGCCGTTCGGGTCATCGGCCATGGTCGCAATCTCCGCCTCCTGGCCGTCCGCGCCCTTCCGCGGGCGGGCCGCGGCGAGGATGCGCGGGGTCGCGGTCAGGTAGAGCCGGAAGTCCGCCGGGATGCGGGCGTTGTCGTGGATCGCCGCCCACGGCCGCCCAAGATCACCAGCGGTGCCGTGCGCCTCATCCACGATGGCGAGGTCGAAGCCCGCCATGCGCTGGCCGTACAGGCGGTCTCCGCCTGCCAGAGCGGCCTCCAGCGGCCCGCGAACCTTCCGCTGGCCCTCGGGTGCGTCGATGTCCTCGCGGTCCACCAGGGAGGCATAGGTGGCGAACACGACGACCGGCCCGGACCCGGCCCACAGGGCGAGCTGGATCGGGTTGGTGGTGGTCCGCACGCCCAGCTCTTTCAGCACCGGGTCGTTCTCCAGCGAGCACACCGCGACCATCGGCGCCCGGTGGCCGACCAGCCGCCACGCCTGGGCGGTCTGCGCGAGCAGGTCCAGGGTGGGCACCGTCACGAGGATCCGGCCGTTCGCGAAGCTCTCCAGCGCGCACGCGGCGGCCGTGATCGTCTTGCCCGAGCCGGTCGCTGACACGATCGTTCCCCGGGCCCCCTGCGGGGGCACAGATGACCTTGCAGGGAATCCCGCCCACCTGCGAAACGCGGAGCGCTGATCGACCTGGTGTTCCTTGAGCTGAATCGCTGACATTCCTTGCCTCCCCGAGCGCTGAATTCCTGTGGTCTTTCAGAGGGCCGCGTGCGGAATGCAGGCCGCGCCCAAGTCGTTCCAGATCGACGCATCCGCCTTGTGCCAGCCGCCCGGCTTTCCGTCCCTGAACGGTGGCTTGTCGTTCGGGTCGTAGTGCCCGGCATCGAGCGTGCAGACCACGACATCCCGGTCCGCGTTCCGCGTCCGCGCGGTGCACAGACCGCCGGCCTCACTCAGCACCTCCAGCACCCGGCGCCGTGCCGTGGTGTGCGGATGGGTGCCCGGCAGCACGGCCTCCCGGACGAACCGCTCCAGCCGCACCAGGTCCGCCCGCTCACGCTGCCTCACGTCCGCGATATGTACGGCCAGTTCAGCGGCCCCGGCCGACCGGCCGCCGCGCCGCGACCACTCCCGGTCCGCGATGCCCACCAGGGACTCGCTCACGGCCGTCACACCGTCATCCCAGCCGTCCGAGAACACCGCGCCCCGAGAGGCCGGCGCCATGCCGCCCAGCTCCACCACCTGGCACTGCGCCCCAGCGACCGCACCGGCCTCCAGCGCGGCCACCAGGTCGTCCGCCTCGCTCGCGGGCACGCCGTGCGCCTCCAGGAGCGCGAACACCTTCAACCGGGCGTTCACGCCCGCCGTCTGGTACTGCGTCACCCGGCGCACAGAATCGCTGCTCAGCGCGGGATCGGGTCCGGTAGATTCGTGGTGACCGGTCATCTACGGTCATTCCTCTCGGAATTCCGGGGAGGTTCCCGGGCGGTTGAGGGGTGTCCCGTGTTTCCACCAACGGTACATGCTGCATCAACTTGATGCACGCGGTACACTAGAACCCACACGAACGAGCGACCCCCACCCTTCGCAGCCAGCCCGGCCCGCGCCAGCGGGCCCCAAGGTTCTGGAGGCGCAGCCGGAAGGACCGTCAGGCGGGGGAGCGCAGCGGACCCGCCCAGGAGTGCAGAGCACTCACCAACTCCCTTACTAAAAGGCCCCACTAGCGGCACCTGACACCCCGCCAGTCACGGCCGCGCGATGCGCGGCCCGCCGGGCGCGCAGCGGCCGGCCCCACCGGTCCCTGGAGCGCAGCGGAGGGGACCGCCCGCGCACCGCGCGGGCCAGCGGGAGCGCAGCG
>NZ_JBEZBT010000086.1:0-19935 GCF_040647235.1 Streptomyces sp. NPDC042638 | reverse complement strand
TCTCCTTGTTTGTGTGCCGCGGGGGGGGGGCGGGGTCCCGCCGGGGGGTGTTTCGGGGTTGGGGGGCCGGCGCCCCCCCCCCCCCCCCACGACGACGGGAAGCAGAGAGAGCGCTCTCTTCCATCCGCCGCGCTGTGCCCTTGCAGGGGGTACTTGCATAGGTCTGGCCTCCGAGGAAGGACATGATCGCGTCTGTTCGCCAGCCGCCTCTGGTGATCTCCATCAACGGTGAGCGGTGCACGCGCCCTTGTGGATCTGGATGACGACGAACCAGGCGACAGCCGGTGCTTGGGCTGCCGTCGACAGGCAGGCCCACAGCGGACGGCCGGACTCTCGTCCCCCAACCGGCGGATGCGTCGTCAACTCTGAGCAGAAGTAGCGGTGTTGAGCCATGTGGAGTTCTGTGCGAGGCAGACGGTATTGGCCCGGACCAATACCGTCAAGGCCGCGCACGGCCGGGTGCACGTCGCTCTGAACTGTCGGGTGCGAAGCGGGAGTTCGTTCGGCCACTGCTGCCGGTGTCGCTGCGGGGCCGGAAGCGGCTGGACGAGCGAACGGTGCTCAACGGGATCGTGTGGCGGGAGACCGCCGTGAACGAAGCGCTACCGCAGTTGAACGAGCTGCTGTTTTCATCGGTCGACGGCGTGTTGGTGGAATCGGTCGAAGTGATCGACACGGTCGTCCCGGTCGAGCCCCGTACGACCGCCGAACGCGCGACCTGTCCGGGGTGCGGATGCTGGGCGGGGCGAATTCACGGCTCCTACCTGCGATCCTTATGCAGGTAACCGAGCGCACGGTGTGGCGGTGGCTGGCTGCGGCCGAGCGCGATGAAGCCGGGCCGCGGAGCCCGGGCCGCGGAGCCCGGGCCGCGGAGCCCGGGCCGCGGAGCCCGGGGCGCGCGGCCCCAGAGCCGGGACCGCTTCATCGTCACCCCGGGGGTACGCCGCCCGCTCGCGTTGTGGAAGGGCAACGTCGCGGAGGTCCATTGTGAGCTGACGGCCCGCGCCGCCCGGCAGTCGCCGCCCGCGGCTCCGCCGCCGTCGCTGCCCACCCTGCACCGGGCGATCCAGCGGGATCCGACACCGGGGGAGCGGGCGGGGCTGCGGGAGGAGAGCGCGCTGCGCGCGAGCGCGATGTGTTCCTGGCCCGGCCGCGGGGCTCGCGCAACCAGGTGTGGCGGACCGACCACGCCCAGGCGCCGGTGCTGATCGGGGTCGACGGCAGGGCCCGCAGGCCGCGGATCATCTGGTTCACCGACTGCGCGACGAACGCGATCACGGGGGGTGGCCGTCGCGCCGGGGGACCTCTCGCGGGAGTCGGTGCTCGCGGCGCTGGGTTCCGCGGTGCTGCGCGAGGAGCCGTACGGCCCGTTCGGCGGCCTGCCACCCGGAGGCTTCCCAGTGTGAACGCTACGCAGCCGTCACCCAGCCCGAGGCCCCGCAGCGGCTCGGTGCGCTGACCGCCGCGCAGGCTGAGGCCGAGTTCATCCAGGCCACCGATACCGATCTGTCGGATCCGGCGCTGCCGGACCTCATCGCGCCCGCCACGTCTCGGGCCAGGTGGCGCACTCCTGTCTCCCTGGCCGCGCTGATCTCGTGAGGGCGGCCGGCCCCGACCGTGCCCGGCCGTGATCTCACTCGCGCCCCGGCCGTGATGTCACTCCCTCCCCGGCCGTGATGTCACTCCCGCCCCGGCCGGCCCCAACGGGCGGGCTGCACGTCCCCCCACCGACGCAGACCGAGACGCCTCGTGAGCGTGGCCACCTCCCAATACGTCGGCCTGCCCGACGCCTCCGTGGTCAGCACCCACGCGCTGCTGCGGGCGCGGAAGAACATCGCCGACACCGTCGCCGCCCGAGCCATGATGCGCATCCACGGCGGCGCCGGCTTCGGCAAGCCGTCAATCCCTGCCTGCGCGAACTCGGACCCGGCGAGGACGTCCGCAACATCACCTTCCGGGCCCGGCCTACCGAAGACAGCCCTGACCGGAACGCCCCCGTACATGCCTCGTAGACGAGGCCCAGTGGCTCGACGGGGAGGCGTTCGAATACCTCCGCTACCTCTGGGACGGACTGTCGGCGGTGAACGATAGGATGCGGTGTCGATCTGTGCATGACAGATTGCAACTCACTGTCCGGGGGGACTTCCACGTGAGACCACGCCTGTTCATCTCCACGTCGGTCGCGGCTGGCTTCCTCGCCACGCTGGCCCTGCCGGGCCAGGCCCTGGCCGGGCCCTCAGTGCCGAGCTCCACGCCCATGACGGCCGCTGACACGCCGACGGCTGACGCCACGGGAGCACCGACAGCCGGCGACACCCCCACGCCGCCGGACGGCCAGGGGCCGGTGATACTGAGCAAGCCGGTGCCGGGTCTGCCCTGGGCGGCCGCCGCCCCCTTCGACTACACCAACGACCGCGCCAACCTCCGTGTCTCCGCACGGTCGTCCGGCAAGGGCGCGACCGTCACATCGCTCACCGTCCGCTTCTATCCGCTGAACGCGCCCGCGGACGCGGCACCCGTACTCACCGTGACGGACTTCGAGTACGTGGACGCGGGTGTGTGGCGGGCGACGAATCCGGTTGTGCTGCCCGCCTTTGGCGCCTACCGGGTTGCGCTGGACGTTCGCGACGACCATGGCTTCGACGTCACGCTGCCCGCCGGCGGAACGGTGGACTACCAGCAAGTCGTTCACTTCAGCCAGTACACGCAGAGTGTCCCGTCGGACTTCGACTTCGACCACCGGACCGTCACCGTCCACGGGGCCCTCACGCTGACCGACCCGGGCACAGGTCAGGTGAGCCCCTTCTCGGGCGCCACCGTGTCCGTCGGCGGGAGCGGCAGTGACCCTTCGAAGGCGACGACGGACGCCGACGGCACCTTCACGACCTCGTTCGATGCCATCGGCGCGATCCAGACCTTCGGCGAATACGAGCCGGGCCGCGAGGACAGCTGGACCCACACCCACGCGTACGCGTACCTCTCCCAGCCTGACCTTCCCGCCTCCGAACCCACCCGGATCCGGTTTACCTCGCCACCTGACATCAACGTCCCCGCAGGCGGCACGGCCACCGTGACCGGCGTCGTGGAGCGCAAGGTCGGCGACGCCTGGCTCCCCGCTCCCCGCACCTTTTTCGAACTGTCAGGCCCGCAGACCGGTTCCGACTGGATCTCCAGTGGCTTCAGCGACGACCAGGGAGCATTCAGCACCCTGATCTCCCAGGCCGGTTCCTACCAAGTCCGTGACGAGGCCACGAACTTCCTGCAGCAGAGCCCGGCCGAAGGCGTCCGAGTCCACATTCCCCAGCCCGGAGCCCAGTTCACCAGCCTCAGCATCTCCCAGGACGCCACAGGCCAGGGGCTTGTCGCCGGCCATCTCACGCTGGGACAGGCTGGCCCCCCGCCCGCCGGCACCACGGTCCAGGTGCAGTACTCCGCCGACGGCAAAACCTGGCGCCACGCGGCTACCACCACGGTAGGACGCCAGGGCCTCGGCAAGGACGAGTTCCTCTGCGACGTCCGCCAAGGCAGCAACGCCAACGGCTACTGGCGCGTCTCCTTCCTCGGCAACCGCGACTGGTTGCCAGTCACCGGCAAGGCGGTGCATCTGTTGCGTACGCCCACCCGGATCACCGGAGGCAGACCGAGCACCACACACGCGAGCCGCAACCAGAAGCTCGCCTTCTCCGGGAGTCTCCAGCAGTCCTCCACAGGAACATGGCACGCCTACGGACACGCCACCGTGCGCCTGTGGTTCCAACCGACCGGCAGCAAGACCTGGCACCTCATGTCCACGGCCACCACAGACGCCCACGGCCAGTACAGCCTCAGCGCCAAGGACACCAGCACCGGCACCTGGTACGTCGCCTACCAGTCCCCCGATACCCACCACCTCAACTCGACGAGCGTCCACACCCGGGTCGACGTCAAGTAGTCCACTCGCCCACCCCCCCTTGGCGCTGCCCAGCCTGGAGCACCCGGCCGCGGACCTGCCCTCCGGGCGGCCCTGTGGCCGGGCCGGTGATGATCTACGTCGCCAACCGCGCCCTGCGCCACCTGTCCGTCTGGACATTGTCCGGCTCGGCTTACCAGCCCGCGAGCAAGCGGGGTGCTCGTCCGCGCGCGGCCATACCCAGCGCATCCGGAACGCGGACATCTGAGCAGGCGCTCAGCGGCGGGTACGGCCGGACGATCGGCGCCGGCCGGCACGGAGCACGCGGACCGCACGGTCAGTGTGGGCCGCCCTGCCAGCGGACGGCGACGGCACCGGCGAAGTCGCCGGCGTGGGCGAACCCGCCCAGCACCACCAGATCGCCGTCCTCGACCCGGCCTGCGCGCACCGCGCGGTCCAGAGTGACCGGAAGCGCCGCCCCGAACAGGTTGCCGTACCGGTCGAAGGTGTCCGGGTGCCGTTCGGCCGGGAGCTGGAGCGCCTCCCGCCAGTTGCGCAGGAAGGTGCGGTTGGGCTGGTTGGTGATCAGGACGTCGATGTCGGTCGTGGGCACGGCCAGGCGCCGGCACAGCTCCGTGACCACCTCCGGGACGAGCCGGTTGCCGCGGGCCAGGACCTTGGCGACACCGGCGTCGGTGAACCCGATGCGCAGCTGGGACTCTCCCGGTTCCCAGTACTTGCGGCCGTCGTCCACCGCCACGGTCATGTCCCCGGCGTACTCGCCCAGGTGGCGGGTCTCCACGTCGAGGACCGGGGAGCCGGCCGACGTCGTCACGAACCCCACCCCGCAGCCGTCGCCCGGGATCGCCGCCTGGGCGAGTCTGCGCACCTCGGACTGGGTGAACCACTGGCCCGCGGCACTCTGAGCGTTGCAGATCAGCGCGGTGCGGGCATCGGTCGTGCTGAGCAGTTGCCTGGCCAGCTTCAGCATGTACACGAACGACGCGCAGCCCGCGTTGGCCACGTCGACCAGCCACTCCGGGTTCAGACCCAGTCGGCGGGCCACCTCCGTGCCGGCGCCCACGAACGGCAGGTCCGGCAGCTGGCTGTGCACCAGCAGCACGTCGACCCCGCGGATCGCGTCCCTGCCGTGCCGTTCGATCAGGGGCTGCACGGCGCGCTCGACCATGTCGGCGTTGGTCTCGTCCGCGGCAACGTGGTGCCGGGCGGGCGGAACCCGGAACATGGGATGGCCGCGGAGCTTGTCCTCGGCGCCGGGATAGTCGGTGTAGAACTCGGCGGGGACCGGCTCGCCGGGCAGGTAGCTCGCCACGTCCGTGAGGCTGACCGTGGTCACCGCGCCACCGCCGTCGCCGGAGCGACGCCGATCGGCAGGCCGTTGCGGTGGCGGTGCTCCAGGATCGCCTTGAGGTTGTTCATCTCGACGGTGTGTCCGGCGTAGAACAGACCCCAGTAGTCGCCCACCCAGGGCCGGTCCGCCCGGGGCGCCTTCTCGGGGTGCGGGTTGTCGTCGTAGTAGGGGTGCCGGCAGTTGGTCCAGGTGATCACCGAACCCGGCTTGTCGAGCACCACGGCGGCCGGGACGACACGCATGAGGTAGATCATCCACAGCTTGTCGCCCTGGTCCCAGGCGCAGTGGTAGTCCACGGTCATCGCCTCGGGGTTGGCGGCCACCCGGCAGTAGATCCTGGTGTCGTCCTCCAGCCGGTCGTGGCCCACCCACAGTCCCGGTGTGCCGGACGGCGCGAAGTCCCGCAGGCTGCAGGTCCACTCCTCCAGGTGGTGGCCCTGACGCAGATAGTCGTAGACCTGCTCGGGCGGGCAGTCGACGTACTCGTGGATGGTGCAGTACCGCCCGTAGACCTGGTCGTGCGGATAGACGGCGTGGGTGAGTTCCATGCAGTGGGCGGCCAGTTGCTCCGTGCCGGCGTTCTCGATCCGCAGCAGGCCGGGGATGTCAGCCAGCGTGGACGCTTCCTCGCGCATCAGGGCTCTCCTCGTTCTCGGTGAAGGACTGGAAGGGAAGGAACGGCGGTATCTCCCGCGGGTCGCACTCCACCGCGACGAACGCAGGGCCGTCGCCCGCGTTGGCGCGCAGCAGGGCCTCGCGCAACCCGGCCGCGTCGGCGGCCCCCGTGGCCGGGAGGGACGGGAAGGCGGCGGCCACCCCGGCGGCGAGGTCGGTCCTGGTGAACAGGTCGTCGCTGCGGACGCCGCCCTGCAGGAACTCCTCCCGCAGTGCGCACATGGCGTGGGCGTTGTTGTTGAAGACGACGAAGGTGACGGGCGCGGCGTACTGGACGGCCGTGTGCACCTCCATGCCGTGCATGAAGAAGGCGCCGTCACCGGCGAGGACGTAGGTGCGCCGGCCGGTGGCGAGTGCGGCGCCGATCCCGGCACCGAAGGTGTAGCCCATGCCGCCCATGCCGACCGCCACCACGAAGCGGCCGTGACGCGGTGCCGGGAGGAGGTGGACCGCGCTGGCCCCCGTGTTGCCGGCGTCCACGAAGACGTGTGCGTCCTGCGGGAGTGCCGCCCGTACTGCGGCGACTGCCTGGGCGTACGGGACGGTCCGCCCGTCGCGGGCGGGTGGCGGACCCGGCAGCGCCGTGGGAAGGGGGCCCTCGTGGCGTGGGCAGGGCCGGGAGTGCGGCGGGAGCCGCCCGCTCACCGCGCGCAGTGCCTGGCGCAGATCGCCGCCCAGCGTGGCGCCCGCCACGAACGGAAGTTCGGGACCGAGGCTGACGACGGAGGTGGTGGCGAGGGCCCGGTCCAGGCCGTCGCGTGCCAGGGAGGGCAGCCGGGTGCCAGCCAGCAGGCAGACGTCGGCCCGTTGCAGGCAGTCCGCCACGTTGGCGTGCCCCATCACCCCGGCCACGCCCGCGAAACGTGGATCGAGGTTGTCGAAGACGTCCTTGGCGTCCGGGGTGACGGCCACCCAGGCCCCCAGGCGCCCGGCCAGTTCGGCCAGCTCCGCCCGCGCGTCCGCGGCGGCGACGCCCTCACCGGCGATGACCAGGACCCGTCCGGCGCCACGCAGGGCCCGTGACACGGCCGTGAGGGCCGCGTCGTCCGGACGTGCCGCCGCTACTGGCGTATACGTGCCGTCCGCTGTCGGCGAGGTCCGGCGGCCGGGCACCCGGATGCGCGCCTGCTGCACGTCCTTGGGCAGCAGCAGCACGGCCGGACCGGGCGGATCGGCGCGGGCCGCGGCCATCGCCCGGGGCAGCAGTTCCACCAGGGCGTCGGCGTCCTCGACCCGGGCGCAGAACCGGGAGAGGGGTGCGAAGACCTCCCGCGCGTCGAACGAGCCGGCCTTGCCGCTGGAGTCCTGGAACGCTCCGCGGCCTTCCTGGCCGGTCGGCGGCTGGCCGACCAGCGCCAGCACCGGCACCCGCGAGGCGTGCGCCTCGGCCAGACCCGGCACGAGGTTCATCGCGCCGCCGCCCGAGGTGGCGGCGACCACGCCGAGGCGTCCGGTGGTGCGGGCGTACCCGTCGGCCATCGTGACGGCGGAGAACTCGTGCTTGGCGACGATGCCGCGGACCGCGCCGCCGCGGTGGACGGCGTCGTACAGGTCCTCGATGTTCGCGCCCCCGACGCCGAACATGTGCGTGACACCTGCCCTGGCGAGCTCCCCGGCCAGATGGTCGACCATGCGTACGGTCCCTGCCGCGAGAGGGTCCGGGGGCGTGACGGTCGGGTCGGTCGTGGTGGTCATAACGGGCTCCTGTCGGTCATGCGGCTCCTGTCGGTCATGTGGTGCCGGTCGATGAGGCCCGACGGCGTGATGATCTGGAAGCGGTGCCGGTACTCCTTGGGCGTGAGGCCCAGGGTCCGGCCGAAGGAGCGGAAGAAGGTCTCGGGCGCGGCGAATCCGCAGCGGTGCGCGATCTGGCCGATCGTCAGTTCGGTGGTCTCCAGCAGCTCGCGGGCGCGGGCGATCCGCGTGCGCTCGACGTACTGGCCCGGGGTGGTGCCCACTTCGCGCCGGAAGACCCGGGCGAAGTTGCGCAGGCTCATGTTGGCCCGCTGGGCGATCTCGGCGACGGACAACGGTTTGTGCAGGTTCTCCAGGATCCACTCCTGTGCCGCCCGGATCGGTGGATGGTCGGCCAGCTGGGCGTCGAGGACGGTGCTGAACTGGGCCTGCCCGCCATGGCGCTTGAGGAACAGCACCAGGTACCGCGCCGTCTCCAGGGCGAGCGCCGCCCCGTGGTCGGCCTCCACCAGGGCCAGCGCCATGTCGATCCCGGTCGACACGCCGGCGGAGGTCACGAAGGGCCCGTCCCAGACGAAGATCGGCTCGGCGTCGACCGTCACCTCCGGATAGCGGCCGGCCATCGCCTCGCTGTACGCCCAGTGCGTGGTGGCGCGTCTGCCGTCGAGAAGGCCCGCTTCGGCCAGCAGAAAGGATCCGCCACAGACGGACGCCACTCTGCGCGAACGGGCCGCCGCCCCGCCGATCCAGGACACCAGGGCCCGGTCCCGCAGCGCGTCGGCGAGACTCCAGCCGCCCGGCACGAGGAGGGTGTCGATCGGGCCTTCCCCCGCATCCAGGGGCGACGCCTCCACGAGCACGCCCGAACTCATCCGCACCAACGGCCCGTCGGCGGAGACGAAGTCGATCCGGTACGGGGCATCCGGCGCATCGAGGAGCCGGTTGGCGGTATCGAACACTTCGATCGGTCCGGTGACGTCCAGGGCCATCGCGCCGCTGAACACCACCACCACAACACGTCGCTCTGACACCGTCACACCCTGTATCGGGTGCCGCACTGGCTGCAATGACAGATTACTGACGGATCCGGCCAGCAGGCGGGGCGTCGGCTGATAAAACGGGCGCTGAGCAGGCATGACGTGAGTGCGGGGCGAGGAACGCGGTGAGGCAGCTCACAGGTGGGCTCCTCCACATGACTCGCATGCGGCAGCACGCCCACGTTCGCCGCGCGTGCGCCGCCAAGTGGCCGAGATGTGCCCGACTGCCGCCCGGTTCGCGGCCGGCAGCCCCGGCTAGGCGACCGTCGCGGACTTCCTGCGCACCCAGGCCACTGCTGGACCGGATCGGCGGCACGGCCGGTGCTGGGTGCCGTGGTCACCCTGCGGGGCGGCGACGACACCCAGCACCGGGCGGGGATGCTGCCCACGGCCGCCTGCAGCGCACTGCTCATCGCCCGCGCCTACCACGAGGCCGCACAGAAGGCGCCCACCTGGTGAGCGCCGAAACCGCCCTCGCCGGCGCCCTCATGCCCATAGCGCAGCCGCGGACGGACCCGGCCGAGGCGACCGCCCGCACCGTCGGCGCGCCGAACCGGGCACCACGCCACCCGGCGCCCGGTACGACCCGGCGACCGAGGACCGCCTGGTCGCCCGGCGGCAGCAGAACCTCGAGCGCGTCAAGCGCGCGGGCCCCGACAGAGCGTCGGCGATCGCGTCCTCGTGCAGCTCACCGGCCGCGATGCGGCCCTGGGCGACTTCCTCGGCGAGCGGTTCGCCCAGCCGGCCCGGGGCCTGGTGGGCCTTGACCAGGGTCGACCACAGCCCCAGGGAGTGGTCCATGTCCTCGTAGTCCAGCTGGGCCACGCAGGTGCTCGTGAACGTTCAGCTGGCGCAGCGACTCTTTCAGCCGTTCAGGCTTCTCGGCATGCAGTGATCCCTCGGGCACGGGCCCGCGCGTGCTGTTCCGGCGCGTTCCCGAAGGGAAGGTCGTCAAGGATCGGGTGCATCTCGACGTGCGGGTCGGCACCGGACTCGTGGGTGAAGAGCGCCTGGCCGCTCTGGAGGCCGAGTGCGCACGGCTGGTCGCGCTCGGCGCGGTGCACGTGCGCACGCTGCTCGCCGATGAGGAAAACGAGTCGTGCATCCTGATGCGGGACATCGAGGGCAACGAGTTCTGTCTCGACTGAATGGCTGCGGCCCAACGTGGGCAAGGCCGGACCGGCAGGCAGGGGCCGCATGGTCACGCACCGGTACCCGGGCCGTCCTTCCGCCACTCGTCTTCGAGGATGCTGAACATTTCGGAGTCTCGCCAACCGTCCCGGATCAGAGCGGTGTGGCGATGGCGTCCTTCCCACGTCATGCCGAGCTTGGCGAGCACCCGCGCAGACCCGAGGTTCCGTGGGTCACAGGTGGCATATATCCGGTGGAGTTTGAGATGCTCGAACCCTCGCACAAGCAGTTGCCTTCCGATCGCCGTTCCGACGCCATGTCCCCAGGCCCGAGGGTGCACGGCATAGGTGATCTCGCCTTGTGCTCGCTCACGGCTCCGGATGTGGAGTTCGCCCATGCCGACGACGTCGCCCTCGACACGCGCCGCATAAGCGAACCGCGCCTGAGGCGAACGCGCCCACGCCTCCACCGCTTCCGCCACGAACGCGAGCGACTGCTGTTCGGTGTTCGGTCCCCAGGTCTGGAAGCGGCACACCTGAGGGAGGGAAGCCCAGGAGTGGACAGCTCGCCAGTCCGCGAGCTCGATTCTGCTCAAGGTCACCGATGGTCCTGTCACAGGCCGAGTTTGGCAGGTGCAGTCGCCCCGGCCTGGCGTTTCACGAACAGGCGCTTGGCTTGCCGTTCGACCGTCGAGCCGCTCTTGCATCGCCTCGTGGACTGCGAGTTCCTCTGGAGTGCCGAGGAAGGCCGGCCCGTAGCCGGCTGGAAGGCGCTCCAAGCCCATGGCGATGGCCTGCGCGACCGTCTTCGCGGGCCCCACGGGCTGCGAACGGAGAGGACCTGAAACCCAGTAGCTGCCTCCAGCCGCTGGCTGGATGTAAGGGATGTCCCACGTCCACCGGTGTCGTTCACCCCACCGCTGTCGCACAGGCCGGATATCGTGCTGTGTCCCCGGCAGGAAGGGCGATGACGCCATGGGCAGATCTGCCTCCAGGAGCTTGGCCCGTGTGAGCCTCGTGATGAGCACGTTACTGGTGTCGGCCGTGCTCTGCGGTACGGCGAGTGGGGCTGTCGCCGAGGATGCCGGGGGGCAGACGGCAGCGGTCCCCGCCGCACGTGTGAGCGGCGAACGTGACTGTCCCGTCGTGTACTTCGACCTGGGTGAGACCCTCCTGCACACCGCCGACGACGGCAGCACCGACTACCTGCGCGGCGCGGCCTCCTATCTGCGCGCTCTGCGTGAACGCCACATCAAGGTCGGCCTGATCACCAACGTCCCGTCCTCCTGGGGCACGACCGACACCGAGCGTGCCGCCAGGCTGAAGGAGGAGGTCGACGCTACCTGGCGGGGGCGGGTTCCCTTCGCCTGGGCGGATTTCGGGGACCGGATCCTCACTCCGCGCGCCGAGACCGAGCGTAAGCCGGCCCCGGTCCTCTGGCAGCGTGCGAAGGCCGAGTCGGGCCGCTGCCGCGTCGTGTACGAGGCGGAGACGGCCGAAGAGGTCGCGGTGGCCTCCTCGCTGGGCTTCGTGTCGTACCAGGCGGGCCGACCCCACCGGCCCGCGTTCCTGCCGGTGGGCCTCGTGGAACTCCTCGGCCGTCGGTCCCGCTGAGCCAGGACCGGGCACACTGCATCCGCCTACCGGCGGCCCGCGGGCCGGTGCGGGTTCGGCATGCCGTCGTCGCCCATGTGTGCCCGCCGCCAGATCGCCTGCCAGCTGCACGCGGCCTCACGCACGGACGGGTGCCTTCGTCCGCACGGACACGGCGCCCGCGCCCAGGCGCACCGGCCGCACAGCTCGACCCGTCCGTGCCCGGTCGAGTTCGGCTCCAGCCGACCCTCCTTCCCGCACGCGGGGCAGCCGGGCAGCTCAGCGCCGTCCAAAAGCGCGTTCTGCCGCCGGACGTACTCGGTCAGCCGCAGGGGCGGGTGGCGCAGCGGGTCGTCGTACCAGGCGCGGGCCGGGTCGTCTCAGGGGCTCCGCATCCACCACGGCCGAGGATTCGGCACAGCCCGTCGCCCCGACCGCTTCCCCGCCCGGCGTTGCGCCGCGTACTCCTCCGCCCGCGCGAGCCACAGCACTCGTGCCTCGTGCAGTTCCTCCACCGCCCGCACCAGCGCCTCCGGGTCCGCCCGCAGGTGCCGAGGGATCCGTGCGCTCAGCGTGAGGTGGTGATATGCCGCCCGGAGACCGTAGGGCGCGAAGACGGTGAGGCAGGTGCGCAGCGCGATGTGCCGCCGGTGGAGGGGGAGCCGGGCGTCGTGCACCCGCGCCCGGTGGGCTAGGGAAGCCGCTCACTCTGTGAACTCCACGTCCGGCGCCCGGGCCAGAGGTGTGGACCTCGAGCCCGGGCACCCCGGCGGGCCGCCTGCGGCCCGGTGGTGGCCCGCCCGGTCAGTGGGCGGCGAGGAGCTCCAGCGTGTCGATCACCCGGTTGGAGAAGCCCCACTCGTTGTCGTACCACGCGACCACCTTGACGTGGCGGCCATCGACGCGGGTGAGGGCCGA
This sequence comes from Streptomyces sp. NPDC042638, assembly GCF_040647235.1. NCBI lineage: Bacteria > Bacillati > Actinomycetota > Actinomycetes > Kitasatosporales > Streptomycetaceae > Streptomyces > Streptomyces sp. NPDC042638. Next base: position 7,626 of record NZ_JBEZBT010000086.1, on the reverse strand, counting down.
ATCGAAGATCGACGAGGCGGGGTTTCCCGTGATGTCCGACGACACGAGCGGGTCCTCCGAGTACTCGAGGACGCCCGCGAGCGGCCCCTCCGCCGCGGCGCGGTAGGCCGCCAGCACGTCGTCACGCGTCACCTCGCGGGCGACGGTCGTGTTGAGTTCGACGATGGAGCCCACCGGCACCGGCACGCGGATCGAGTCACCCGAGAGCTTGCCGTCGAGGTTCGGCAGCACCAGGCCGATCGCCTTGGCGGCCCCGGTCGTGGTCGGCACGATGTTGACGCCGGCGGCCCGGGCACGACGGGCGTCGCGGTGGGGACCGTCCTGGAGGTTCTGCTCCTGCGTGTAGGCGTGCACCGTCGTCATGAACCCGTGCTCGATGCCGGCCAGTTCGTCGAGGACGGCGGCCAGCGGCGCGAGGGCGTTGGTGGTGCAGGAGGCGTTCGAGACGATCGTGTGCTCGGCCGGGTCGTAGGCGTCGGTGTTGACGCCGAACGCGAGCGTGACGTCGGCGCCGTCCGACGGTGCGCTGACGAGCACCTTCCTCGCGCCCGCGTCGAGGTGGGCCCGGGCGGCCTTGGCCGAGGTGAAGCGGCCGGTGGCCTCCAGGACGATGTCGACGCCGAGCTCGGCCCACGGCAGTCGCGCCGGTTCGCGTTCGGCCAGCACCGTGATCCGCCGGCCGTCGACGACGAGGGCGTCCCCGTCGACGGTCACCGGACGCCCCAGCCGGCCGGCCGTGCTGTCGTAGGCCAGCAGGCGGGCGAGAGCGGCGGGCTCCGTCAGATCGTTGACGGCGACGATCTCGAGGGTGCTGTCGCGCTCCAGCAGTGCGCGCAGCACATTGCGTCCGATGCGGCCGAATCCGTTGATGGCGATGCGAGTCATGAGTGATGTCCCTTCCCTTCGCCACCAGCGTCGCCCGCTGCTCGCCCCGCTGACAGTGGCGGGATCGCCACGGTTCAAAAGGATCCCGCCACAAGGCCCCACCACCCGGGTGCCGGTGGGTCACTCGCCGCGGGTGAAGGTGCGCCGGTACTCGCTCGGTGTGGTGCCGAGGATGCGCTGGAAGTGCAGGCGCAGGTTCGCACCGGTGCCGAGCCCGACGTCCCCGGCGATCTGCTCGACGCTGCGCTGCGAGCGTTCCAGCAGCTCGCGGGCCAGGTCGATGCGGGCCCGCATCACCCACTGCATCGGCGTGTAGCCGGTCTCCTCGACGAAGCGCCGGGAGAACGTGCGCGGTGAGACCTCGGCCTGCCGCGCCAGGATGTCGAGGGTGAGGGGCTCGCCGAGCCGGTGCAGCGCCCACTCGCGGGTGGCGGCGAACCGCTCGCCGAGTGGCTCGGGAACGCTGCGCGGCACGTACTGGGCCTGACCGCCACTGCGGTAGGGAGCGGCGACCAGACGCCGGGCCGCATGGTTGGACGCGGCCACTCCGAGGTCGCCGCGCAGGATGTGCAGGCACAGGTCGATGCCGGAGGCGGCGCCGGCCGAGGTGAGCACGCTGCCCTCGTCCACGAACAGCACGTTCTCGTCGACCTTGACGAGCGGGTGCCTGGCCTTGAGTGCCCGCGTGTAGTGCCAGTGCGTCGTGGCGCGCCTGCCGTCGAGCAGGCCCGTGGCGGCGAGCGCGAAGGCGCCCGTCGAGATGGCCGCGAGTCGTGCGCCCCGGGCGTGGGTGGCGATCAGTGCGTCGACGACGGCCTGCGGCGGGTCGTCGCGGTCCGGGAAGCGGTAGCCGGGGACGAAGACGATGTCGGCCCACGCAAGTGCGTCGAGGCCGTGGGCGACGTCATAGGCGAGGCCGTCACCGCCGGTCACGAGACTGGGCGACGCCCCGCACACCCGCACCTCGTACGGCATGCTCGCGCGGGTCGTGAAAACCTGCGCGGGAATTCCGACATCGAGCGGCTTCGCCCCCTCGAGCACGAGGACGGCGACGCGATGCAGGCGAGTGGCTGGCACAGGAAGAGATTACGTGGGCCGTGACGGCGGTACGTCCGCTGCGGGGACGGGTGGACGGGGGGTCCTCCAGGACGTCCTTCCGCCCGCGCGGAGCCGGCCGGTGGCGCTCGGCCACGCCGGCCTCCCCGGCTGACCGGATCGGCCACGCCGGTACCGGCTGACCGGATCGGCCTCGTGCGGCGTCGTGGAGGTCCGGTACGCGTGCTCCGGGCGGCCCCGGCCGGCCGACGGGCGGTGTGCCCGCCCAGGCCGCGGGGCCGGGGGACGGGCGGCGCGGCCGGCGGCACGGAGGGAAAGGGGACGTGGGCGAGAGGTCGGCGCCCGAGCCCCGCACGGCAGCCGGCGGCGTCCTGTCAGACGGACCGCCCGGCGCCGTAGTAGCCATGGCGCAGGCAGAATCGCATGGGCTCGGTGCCGCCGGCCCGGATGTGCCCGATCAGCGTCGACCGCAGTGGTTCGGGCAGCTGCCTGCCGTGCGCTCCGGTCCATTCGAGCGACGCGAAGAGCTGGGCTGCGCCGTCCAGTTGGGCGGGGCTCGGCGAGTGCGTGGTCAGCGCGGTGAGGACGAGGCCGGGGTCTTCGGCGAGCAGCTGCTGCTGGACCGCCAGGTCGTACCACTTCAGACCGCCGGTGGGCTCTCTGGCGGCGGCTCCGGCCCATGCCAGCAGGACGAGGACCCGCTCGACGCCGTCGGGATAGACGCGGGGGACGAGCCTCGTGAGCCGGACCGTGGCCGCGCGGAGTCCATCCGACCGGGTTCGCGGGTCACGTCCCGGCGGGTCGCAGACGTCCATGGCCGCCTCGCGCAGCCCGGCGGGCGCGGCCTGGACCCAGCGCAGCTGACGCCGGTCCTCCTCGGCCCGCTGCGCGGCCAGCCGCGCCTGGGCCTCCCGGGACGCCGTCAGGCCCTGTTCCGCCAGCCACTCGGTGAGTGCCGGGCCGTGACGCAGGTCGGCATCGCTGTCGCCGACGCCTCGAAGACCCGACCGGTGGTGCAGCGTCCAGCAGGCGATCAGCTGGTCATCTACGGCGTGAACCATGATCGTCGGCCGGCCGTCGCACCGGCACCGGTCGCCCGTACCGCCGTCCACGATGGCCAGGAGGCGGCTCAGGTCCGCGATCCCGGTGCCGGTCACCACGGTCCGCGCCACATCGGCGCGGTCCACGTCGGCAGGCGATCCCTCGGCGATCACGACGCGCCCGGCACGCTCCAGTACGTCGCGCAGGCGAGCCGTCGTCGGGGCGCCCTCATCCATACCTGTCGTTCCCTCGGAGATCACGAGCGCGAGAATAGCCGCGCCGTTCCGCCGACGGCCTCCGGGCCCCGGTCCGGTGCCTGGGGCCAGGACCCGTCCGGTGCCAAGTCCGCGGCCTTGTCCGGCGCCGGGGACTTGCGGCCATGGTCCTTCCCCGGCCCGCCGTCGGCGGTGTCCCGGCAGGGACCGAGCCCCCCTCAGAGCCGCAGGGCATGTCCGGTCTCGGGTGTGGTGGCCGGCCGACTGATCAGGCGGAGCGTTCGGGGATGGTGGGAAGGATCTTCTCGGCGATGTCGCGAAGGACGGTGTCGTCCGGGAGGGCTCCTGACTCGCTCCACACGGTGCCGTAGCTGCCCCCTCGGTCCGTGCGGTCCAGGGCGACCGAAAGCGTTCTCGCCAGGGGGCCTTGGCCGACCGGTGCAGCGGATCCGTCGCCGCTGAGGTCTATCGTCAGCTTGAGGGTGTGGTCCGAGGAGAAGACCCCGGGGCGGTCGAGGACCTGGACCGTCTTGATGTCCTTCTCGCCCACGGTTTCCTTCAGCTTCACGTACTGGGCCACCGACAACTTGTCGTAGGTGGCCGAGATTTTGACGGTGTAGGTGTCGAACCGGACCTCGGCCTCCGGCTGGGCGACCCTCCCGTCGGACAGGGGAGCGGTGTTGTCGGTGCCGGATGCCGCGGTCGCGGTCTCTGCGGGCGTTCCGAGGAGCTGGGCCAGATCGGGCCGGTTGAGCGCCTCGCACAGCTCCTGACCGGTCACCGCGCCGGGCTTGGCCTGGTAGGCCCTCGGCAGCTCCTCGCGTTCCTCGTTCGAACAGGATGCGGCTCGCGATGCGCTGTCGTCGGACGGCATCACGCGCGGGAGCAACAACAGCGCGGCCGCGATCGCCTGCCGTGTGGCGCGGAACCAGGCCGGCAGGTCGCCGTACAGGCGGCGTTCGGCCTCCGCCGTGCAGCCCGTGTCGCTGTGGGTGACCCGGATGCCGTTGGGCAGGTCGGCGGTGAGCCCCTCGGGGCGCGGGCCGGCCAGCGCGGCGACCACGGCGGGGCGGCGGTCGGGTGGCAATGACAGCAGGTAGCGCTTGTTGGGGTCGATCGCGGCGGCCCGCCGGAGAGCGACGCGCTGTTCGGCTCCGTATCCGTGGGCCCTGGCCCAGCCGATGTCGTCGAACACGTAGGGGAAGTCGCGGCGCGCTGTGGCCGGTGCGACCACCCAGAAGCGGAAGCCGTGACGGCGCATGCAGTCGCGTTCCGGCAACTGTTCGGCGACGGCGAGGACTTGCCGCGAGGTGCCGGTCCGCGCGACCGCCTTGACGTCCGCCTTCGTGTCGGCCCGGGTGTCCGCTTGGGCGCCCGCCCGGACGTCCGCCTTCGTGTCCGTCCGGGTGTCCGTCCCCGCGCCCGCCTGGATGTCCGCCGCCGACCGGCGGGCCGAGGCGTCGTCGCTCTGTCCCGTGCAACCCAGCAGCAGTGACATGGCCGCCGCCGCGCCCACCACCCCCGCTGCCGCCCGTGCCGTCTGCCGCATGCCCCGACTCCCTCCACGCCGTCCCGCCGTCCGGTCCGGAAGGTGCCTAGCCCGCCCGCGTTGTTCGGTGTCAGCGGGCGGCAGCCTGACAAACAACGTCCGGACAACGGCTTCCCCGTCGCTGGTGTGCCCCGCGAGCCGCCGCGGGGCCGCCCGGCGCGGCGGCCGGATCACCGCCTGCCTCGATGACCTGGAGCGGGGTCGCGCCCGGCTTTCAGCGCATCCGGGTGAAGGTGGCGAAGAGGTCACCCGTGTACCAGGCCGAACCGTCGTCACCGGTGACGATCCGCTCCGCATCACGGCCTTGCCCTGGCCGTTTGGGGTTGACGTCCCACTCCCGGTAGCCGATCGGGTTGCCGGCGGCGTCATTGCGGGGCAGCGTGCCCTCCCGGTTCGCCCAGACCGCGCCGCCGCGGGTGCCTGAGCCGTCGTTCGGCGGCCATTGACCGGCGTCGATCTTGGTCAGCGTGTCCCAGGCGCTCTGCGGCACCACGGCGGAGCTGACGACACCAGAGGGAGAGACCGGCGCGGCGCCGACGCGGCCGATCGCCGATGCGGTCGGCGCGAACAGGACCGCGGCGGCGACGGAAGCCGAGGCCACAGCCATCAACTTCTTGATCACGACCGGCTCAACGAACCAGCTCCGACCCGGACACGGGCGCGCTCCGCGGGTCCGGGTGAACCACCTACCTGCTGTACGCGCCGAGCGGCCGGCCACATCACCAGGTTCCGTGACTCGCTCTGCCCGCACCGGGTCCGATCCGCTTCACTCACTCCGAGCCGGCCGTGGAGAACGGCATCGAGACGGACTGGCGTGTGCGAGGGTGGCCTGCCCCCGGCGAGGGTGGCCTGCTGGTCACAGGGCAGGAAGACCTTCGGGGTACCTTCCCGAAATCACCTGCCGGGATACCAACGAGCCAGCTGGTCCTTGATCCAGGGGTCGAAGACCGCCTGACGGCGGGCGGCGGAGGGGTAGAAGGTGGCCAGCTGGTCGGCGATCCACGGATCCGTGGGCTGTCGGGCTGTGCCCCGGCTCTCCGCGCCGGCCGTGGCGCCGGGGGCCCGGTGATGGTCCGCCGCGGGAGTAGCCGCCATCGCCGAGCTGCCGCCGGCCATCAGGGCGCCGCCGGCGATCGCGGCACACACGCCTGCGCTCACGATGCGTCGCGTCAACATCATGCTCGATTCCTCCTTGATCGGGCCGCCTCGCGGGATCACCGTGCGAGACGGGCCGTACAGCGATTCGGAACCATATGTTCCGGTTGGTGTTCCTACCCTTTCGCCTGTCTCACACACCCCTCCCGTCGCTCCTGTCGGCGTGAGTGTCGTCGGAAGGCGGACGGGATGTTTCACGGTTTCCGGACAGTCGGTGCGCCGGTTTTCTTTTGTGTACATGACCTGCGTAAGCCGGGGTAGGCGCGCGATCGTCGGCTCGTACAGGCAGGCCGACGGTGTGCAGCGACAGGGGAGGGAAGCATCATGGCGACAGTGACTGCGGCGAAGACGGACCTGGACGTGGCTGGTCTGCCGGAGGTGGCCGACCCCTCGCAGGTGGCGCCGAAGGACGCCCGTCAGTTGACGCGTCTCTTCTTCGACCAGCTCTCGCGGCTGGAGGAGGGCACGGCCGAGTACAGCTACGCCCGGAACACGCTGATCGAGATGAACATGTCCCTGGTCCGCTTCGCGGCCGGCCGGTTCCGCAGCCGCGGACCGGAGGAGATGGAGGACATCGTCCAGGTCGGCATGATCGGCCTGATCAAGGCCATCGACCGGTTCGAGCTGACCCGTGAGGTGGAGTTCACCTCGTTCGCCATCCCCTACATCGTCGGCGAGATCAAGCGCTTCTTCCGCGACACCACCTGGGCCGTCCACGTACCGCGCCGCCTGCAGGAAGCCCGGGTCCAGCTCGCCCGCGCCACGGAGGAGCTGCGCAGTCGGCTGGGCCGTACGCCTACGGTGAAGGAGCTGTCGGAGCTGATGAGCCTGCCGGAGGAGGAGGTCCGTGAGGCCCGCCTGGCTTCCAACGGCTACAACTCCTCCTCCCTGGACGCCACCCTCAACGCCAGTGAGGACGGCGAGGCGGCGCTGCAGGACTTCATCGGCGCCGAGGACGCTGCCCTGGAGCTGGTGGAGGACTTCCACTCTCTGGCCCCGCTGATCGCCGGACTCGAAGACCGGGACCGGCAGATCATCCACATGCGGTTCGTCGACGAGCTCACCCAGGCTCAGATCGGCGAGCGGCTCGGCGTCTCCCAGATGCACGTCTCCCGCCTGCTCTCCCGCTGCCTGGGTCGCCTGCGCGAAGGTCTGCTCACCAACGACTGAGAACCCGCACCGCCCCACGAAGCCCGCCGCGTCTCGCGGCGGGCTTCGCCACGCGGGTCCGTCGACCTGGCGCGACCGCGCAGGTCTGGTACGGCCGCGTCGGCCTCGTACGACCGTGCAGGTCTGGTCCGGCCGCGTCGGTCTGGTGCGGCCGTCTCGGTCTGGAGCGGTCGCGCGTACTGGCGTGAATCCGTCGGACGGGCACGGGCACGGATGCTCGGGCTGGCGGGCAACGGATGCTCGGCCTGGCGGGCAGCTATGTCCCTCGCGACCATCCGGAGCAGGACCCGATCGGGGTCGGTCCAGGGGCGGCCGCTGCTGCGTCCGCGCCGGGCCTGTCAGGCGGCGTGCGGCGTGCGCACATGCCCAGTACTCCATGGAAGTAACTCATATTTTGTGTGCTTGTAGGCGCGATGTAAGGGCATCCGATAGCCAGGAGGTTGATATACATGGTTCCCCTGCTTCTGGTTCTTCTGCTGGCTCTGATCCTCTTCGGTGCGGGTTTCGCGCTGAAGGCACTGTGGTGGATCGCGGTGATCGTGCTCGTCGTGTGGC
>NZ_JBEZBT010000085.1:0-21124 GCF_040647235.1 Streptomyces sp. NPDC042638 | reverse complement strand
CTACGCCTCGTGGGCGAACCCGATCGAGGCCCACTTCGGCCCGCTGCGGCAGTTCACCATCGCCAACTCGAACTACCCCAACCACACGGTTCAGACCCGGGCCCTGCACGCCTACCTGCGCTGGCGCAACGCCAACGCCCGCCACCGCGACGTCCTGGCCGCCGAACGCAAAGAACGCGCCCGCATCCGCAGCGAGAAGGGCATCCGCTGGGGCGGACGACCCCTCGCCACCGCAGCCTGAACGACCCGGCGAACCTATGCGGTCAGAGCACTAGCCGCCCCCGCCCTCGCCCCCGAACTCGCCAAGGAGACCGACAGATGCTGGACATCGCCGAGGAACTCGACCGGTGGGTCGAGCAGGGACGTGACTTCGCCGTCGCCACCGTGGTGGCCGTCGGCGGCAGCGCCCCGCGCCAGCCGGGTGCCGCCCTCGCGGTGGACGCCGACGGCACGGCGATCGGCTCGGTCTCCGGCGGGTGCGTGGAGGGGGCCGTGTACGAGCTGTGCCGGCAGGCGCTCGAGGACGGGGAGACCGTCCTCGAACGCTTCGGGTACAGCGACGAGGACGCCTTCGCCGTCGGGCTCACCTGCGGCGGCATCATCGACATCCTCGTCACACCGGTCCGGGCGGACGGTCCCGCCCGGCCGGTGTTCGCGACCGCGCTGGCCGCCGCCGCCCGAGGGGAGGCGGCGGCGGTCGCGCGGATCGCCGACGGTCCGGCGCAGCTGCGGGGCCGGGCCCTTTTCGTCCGGCCCGACGGGTCGTACGACGGCGGCTTCGGCGCCCATCCCGAGCTGGACCGCACGGTGGCGGCCGAGGCCGGCGCGTTCCTGGACGCGGGCCGCACCGGCACCGTGGAGATCGGCGAACAGGGCTCGCGCTGCGGCGCCCCGCTCACAGTGCTGGTCGAGTCCTCCGCCCCGGCACCGCGGATGATCGTCTTCGGCGCGATCGACTTCGCGTCGGCGCTGGTGCGGGTCGGCAAGTTCCTCGGCTACCACGTCACCGTGTGCGACGCCCGCCCGGTGTTCGCCACGAAGACCCGCTTCCCCGAGGCGGACGAGATCGTCGTGGAGTGGCCGCACACGTACCTGGAGCGCACCGGGGTCGACGGCCGTACCGTCCTGTGCGTCCTCACCCACGACGCCAAGTTCGACGTACCGCTGCTGAAGCTGGCCCTGCGGCTGCCGGCCGCCTACGTCGGCGCGATGGGCTCCCGCCGCACCCACCTGGACCGCAACGAGCGCCTGCGCGCCGTCGGGGTCACCGAGCTGGAGCTGGCCCGGCTGCGCTCCCCGATCGGCCTGGACCTCGGTGCCCGTACGCCCGAGGAGACGGCGCTGTCCATCGCGGCGGAGATCGTCGCGGCCCGGCGCGGCGGCAGCGGGGCCGCGCTGACCGGCGCGCACACTCCCATCCACCACGACACGTCCGCGCGGCGGACGCGGCGGATCGGGTCGGTGGCCTGAGCGGGCACGGGGAAGGGGGAGAGGGGCCTGCCGTCGGCGCCGCCCCCTGCTCGTACGGGGAAGGGGTGCGGGCTCCCGGTCCGCGAACCGGGCCGGCACGCCGACGAGGAGCGCCATGGCGGACGTTCATGCTCACGCTCGGGCGGCCGGCGATGCCGACGCGGTGTTCTCCGACGGCGCCGGGGGCCGACCGCGGTCGGGGGGAGCGGCGGGCCCCCGGCCCGCCCGGGCGTGACGGTCGCCCTGACGGGCCGCGAGGGCGGAGGCGCCGGCGCGGTTCAGGGCCGGCGCAGCAGCCGGTTCGCCGCCCGCCCGAACATGACGCGGGCCGTTCGTTCCAGCAGGCCGTCGAAGGCACGCGGCAGGAAGCGGACCCGCAGTTCCTCGCGCCAGACCACCCGGCTACGGCCCCCGGGACCCGGCCGCACCTCGATCTCCGCCCAGCCCAGGACCACCCGCCCCCGCTTCTCCAGCCGGCACAGGCCGCCCTCGCCGTCGGCCGGCGGGTGCCAGACCGTCACCTCCATGACGTCGTCGAGGGTGAGCGGGCCGACCCCCGACCGGGCCACGAAGCGCGTGCCCTCGCGCGTCGGCGCGGGCGTGAGCACCCTGATCCGGGTCAGCGGGACGGCGTCGGCGTGGCGGGGCCATTCCGTGAGCCGGCGCCACGCCTCGTCGGGCGGGAGCGGGGCGGTACGTTCGAAGAGGAAGGTCGGCACGGCACGATCGTAGGGAATCGGAGCCGTGATCCCGCCTGTTCACGCCCCGCGTCGACCGGCTCGTGCGGCGGAAATCCCCGAGGAGGGGCGTCGCGTCAGGGGCGGTACACCTTGCCGGGTTCGGCCTTGCCGGGCGCCAGCAGCTGCGGGACCGTCACGAAGACGTAGCCGCGGGCCTTCAGCGCGTCGATGATGCCGGGCACGGCCGGGACGGTCCCGGCGTAGATGTCGTGCAGCAGGATGATCCCGTCCCGGGACGCCTGGTCGAGGACGCGCTTGGTGATGAGCGCGGAGTCCTCGGTCGTGTAGTCCTTGGCGGTCACGCTCCACAGCACCTCCGCCATGCCCAGCTCCTTGCAGATCTCGTGCACGTCGGCGTCGGTACGGCCCTGCGGCGGGCGCATCAGCGTCGGCTTGTGTCCGGTCAGCCGCTCGATCGCGTCGTTGGGCCGCTTCAGCTCCTCGCGTATCTGCGCGTCCGATATGCGGGTGAGGATCTTGTGGTCCCAGGTGTGGCTCGCGACCTCGTGGCCCTCCGCCGCCATCCGCCTGACCAGCTCGGGGTACTTCTCGATGTGCCGCTTGCCGAGCAGGAAGAAGGTGGCGGGGACCTTCTTCTCCTTGAGGATGTCGAGCAGCCGCGCGGAGTTCTCACTGGGCCCCGCGTCGAAGGTGAGCGCGATGCACTTGGCCTCGCGGCAGTCGACGGTGCCGAACCGGGCCGGCGCCCCGTGCGCCGCCTCCGCGCGCGCGGTGCTCGGTGCCGTCGTGTCGACCTGGGCGCAGCCGGCCAGCGAGAGCACCAGGCAGGCCGCCGCGGACGCGAGGGCCCGGCCACGCAACCCGCGGGCGGTTCCACGCATCTTCCCGGTCGCGTGATTCGGCATCGAGGACGTGTCGGTCAAAGGAGGCATGCCCGCACTATACACTGCATGTATAGTGTAGCTGTTCGAATCTGTGGCATCCGTCGGAGTTCCCGAAGTGACAGGGCGGCGGCGGGCGTCCCTCGGCGCACCGGCGCGTGCCGGCCCCCGGCGGCCGTGCTACGACCTCGTGCACACCAGTGGTACCGGGCCGGTACGCGGAGTAACCTCGGGACCATGACGCGCACGGGGGAGCGAGTCGGAGCCGCGCGATTACGGACACCGGCCTGGATCGCGCGCATCGAGACGCCGGGCGGCCGGGTCCTCGGCGCGGGTGTGCTGCTCGCGCCCGAACGGGTGCTCACCGCCGGCCATGTCGTGGACCCCGGACACCGCTACACCGTCCGCCTGGTCGGCGTTCCCGACCTCGATGCCGTCTCCGCCACCGTCTGCCCCGACGAACACGTGCCCCAGCGCGAACACCTCGGCGACCGCAGCGGCGATCTCGCCCTGCTGCGTCTGGCCGCCCCGCTGCCCGCCGAGCACACCACCCGGCTCTACCGCCTCGCCGCGCCGCACGGCCCCGTCAGCATGTACGGCTTCCCGGCCGGCGACGACGGCGGGCGCTGGCACGGCGCCACCCTGGTCGCCGCCCGCGGCCGGGACAGCCAGGTGCAGCTGCGCCCGCTCACCCCCGGCGAACTCGCCGCCGACGGCTTCAGCGGCGGGGGCGTCGTCGACCACGCCACCGACCAGGTCATCGGTATCGTCCTCAGCGTCGACGAGGGCCCGGGCTCCACCTTCAGCTACATGAGCCCCACCGAGACCATCCTCAGCCATCTCCCGCAGGTCGCCGCCTGGACCGACGGCGCCGAAGCGGTCGACCCCCGGCTGCGCACCGGCACCGATGCCGCGGGCGGGCGGCTCGACGTACCGTTCGCCACCGAACTCGCCTCCTGGTTCCGCGGCGAGGGCTGGCCCGTGCTCGTCACCGTCGTCCCCGCCCGCGGCGACCGCGCCTGGACCCTGCAGCGGGCCGTCACCCTCGCCGACCGCGAGCTGCGCACCCACCGCAACACCAGCGCCGTCAGCCACGACCCGCCCGAGACCGTGCCCCCCGCCGGCGCCCACGACCTCGCCCTCGACGTCGAGGGGCTCACGGCCGCGGAGGTCATGGACCGGATCGCCGAACGCCTCGGCATCCGCGACGACCCCCGGCCCGAACGGCTCGGCACCCTGCGCGTCCCGCTCGCCGCCGTACTGGTCGCCGTGGACCGGGCGGCCGACCCCGACGTCCTGCTCGGCCTGCTGGACCGGCTCGCCGGACAGGGCGCCCGGCTGCTGCTGGCGTTCCGCAGCCCCGACCAACGCGCCACCCGGGCCGCCGAGGCTCTGATGCACCGGCCGCTGCGCGACCGCTGGAACCGTCTGCATGCCGAACTCAATCGCATGACAGGTGAGTTGGGGCCGGAACTCGACGTCCTCCGGGGCCGCGTGCTGCCCGGGCCCGACGACCGCCACCTGCTCGACCAGGCCGAGGCGGGTCTCCGCCGCACCCAGATGCTGCGCGCCTGGGTCGACCACGCCCCCGGCCGGGAACGCGAACCCGCCCGCGCCGACCTGCTGTTCACCTTCGAGGACGCCGTCGGCCGCCGCCGGCGACGCCTGGAGGAGGCCATCGGCGTGCTCGACACCCGGCTGCGCCGCCGCGAGGAACTGCTCGGCCGCGTCGGCGCCGAGTGGCCGCTGTGCCGGCAACGGGCCGCCGCCCAGGGCGACCGGGTCATGACCGCGTACCGGCTGTACGAGGACGCCTTGTCCCTGCTGCGGCAGACACCCTGCGACATCGAACGGGCCGAGGCCGCCGTCGAGCGGTTCGTCGGCTTCTGCTCCACCACCGCGGACGGAGAGGAAGGCGCGTCATGACCTCGTGCGTCCGGCCCGGCTGCGCGGGCCGCATCATGACCACCGGCTACTGCGACACCTGCGGCCACCGGCACGCCGAGCCGCGCACCGAACCACCGGCCCGGCCCCCGGCCGGCGGCACCGAGGAGTCCCCCGGGCCCGCGGCCGTGCACGCCGTCGCCGGAATCGGCGAACTCGACCAGCACGGCCTGGTCGTCCTGCCCGAGGTCCCCGTCCCCGACGACGTGCTCATCGAGGACCCCCGCCTGCCCACCGGGGGCCGCCGCTGCGGCGTCGACGGCTGCACCATGACCATCGGCATCGGCTACGGCGGCCAGCCCGCCCGCGCCACCGGCCGCTGCCCCCGCTGCGGCACGCCCTACTCGCTGTTGCCCCAGCTCGTCACGGGCGAGGTCGTCGCGGACCACTACAAGGTGCTCGGCTGCCTCGCCCACGGCGGCCTCGGCTGGATACACCTCGCCGAGGACACCCGCGCCGACGGCCACCGGGTCGTCCTCAAGGGCCAGATCAACGTCAACGACGCCCTCGCCCGCCGTACCGCCGTGGAGGAGCGCCGCTCCCTCACCGACCTGCACCACCCCGACATCGTCCGCATCATCACCTACGCCGAACACCAGCCCGCCGGCGGCTCGCACACCGGCTACCTGGTCATGGACTACATCGGCGGACGCTCCCTGCAACAGCTCTTCGACGCCGACGACATCGAGCGGATCTTCCACGGCCGCCCCCGCCTCGACCACGTCCTCACCTACGGCTGCAAGATCCTCGGTGCCCTGCAGTACATGCACGAACGCGGCCTGCTCTACTGCGACATGAAGCCCTCCAACGTCATCCACTTCGGCCGGGCCGTCAAGGTCGTCGACCTCGGCGCCGTCCGCGCCATCGGCGACCGCACCTCCGCCTACGTCTACACGGCCGGCTTCGCCCCGCCCAAGGAGGAGATCGACCGCCGCGGCTGGCACGTCGACAGCGACCTCTACACCGTCGGCATGACCCTCCAGGCCCTGGCCCGCGGCACCGAACCCGCCCGCGGTCTCGCCCCCGACTCCTTCCGCCGCGTCGTCGCCCGCGCCACCCACGCCGAACCCCGCGCCCGGTTCCGCTCCGCCGCCGAGATGTCCCGCCAACTCTGGGAAGTCCTGCGGGAATTCCGCTCGCTGCAGTTCGGCGAACAGCTGCCGGAGGCCTCAACCCGGTTCCGCGCGTCCGGCGCCCGCCTCGACGCCGGACTCGGCGCCATCCCCGCCCTGGACCACTGGACCGGCCGCTCCCACGAGCGCCCGGCCGGCCTCGACGTCTCCCCGCCCGCCGCCGCCGAGGTGGCCGGCGCCCTGCCCGAGCCGGTCCCCGACCCCGACGACGGCGCCGCCCTGCTGCTGGACTCCTTCCCGCCCGACGCCCCCGACCGGGTCGCCCGGCAGTGGCCCCGCGAATCCCGCCTCGGTACCCCCGAGACCGCGCTGTGGCTGTGCCGCGCCTACCTCAGGAAGGGCGAGCAGCGCGCGGCGGAGGGCTGGCTCGCCGAGGCCGAGACCCAGCTCGGCGAGCGGGCCGCCGCCCACGACTGGCGCATCGCCTGGCACCGCGGCGTCCTGCACCTCAGCAAGGGCGAGGTGGACCTGGCCGGCACCCGCTTCGACGCCGTCCACCAGGCCCTGCCCGGCGAGTACGTGCCCAAGCTGGCCCTCGGTTACTGCGCCGAACACACCGGCGGCGAACGCCCGGCCAGGGCCATGCGGTACTACGAGGCGGTGTGGAAACGGGATTTCGCGCACACCCCGGCCGCCTTCGGCCTGGCGCGCGGCCACCTGGCCCGCGGCGACCGGGACGCCGCCGTCCACGTCCTCGACGAGGTCCCCGCCACCTCCCGGCACCACGACGCCGCCCGCATCGCGGCCGTACGCATCCGCGCCGGTGTCCTGCACGGCAGCCCGCCCACCCCGGCCGGCCTGCGTGACGCGGCCCGGCGACTGCCCGAACTGCGCCTGGACGGCGGCGCGGCGGACGGCGAGTCCCGGGCCCGGCTGGTCGCCGAGGTCCGCGAGAACGCCCTGCACAGCCGGCCGGCACAGGGCTGGGGGCCGGACTTCCCGGCCGGTGACCTGCTCGGGACGGGGGACGAGGACGGCCTGCGCACCCGGCTGGAACAGTCCTTCCGGCAGCTGGCCGCGCAGGCCCGCACGGCCGGGCAGCACGGCCGGCTGCTCGACCTGGCCCACGCGGTCCGGCCGGTGACCACCTTCTGACCACACCCGCGAACCGGGGGGAGAGACAGCGATGACCGTGGCCGAGGAGACCGAGGTGACACTCGCGGTCGGTCAGCAGAAGGACCTGCCCGCCGTGCCGGACGCGGCCGGACGGCACACCGACCGGGAGATGCACGCCATCCTGGAGATCGGGGTCCGCAGTCCCGACGGCACGGAGCACGCCGGCGCGCCCGCGCCCGGCACCGGGCCCGCGCTCGCCGAGGTGCTGATCGTCGACACCTCCCGCTCGATGCTCCACCCGGCCGCGAAACTGCACGCGGCCAAGGACGCCACCGTCGCGGCGGTCCGGATGCTGCCCGACGGCACCGCCTTCGCCGTGCTGTCCGGGCGGTTCGACGCCACCGTGGTCCATCCCGGGCCCGGCCATCCGGTGCTCGCCGTCGCCGGGCCCGGCGAACGCGAGGCCGCCGAGCGCGCCGTGCGCATCCTGGACGCGGACGGCGGCACCGCCATCGGCACCTGGCTCGAACTCGCCCGTCGGCTGCTCAAGGACCAGCCCGCGCCCGTCAAGCACGTTCTGCTGCTCACCGACGGACGCAACGAGCACGACCACCGCTCCAGCCGGCCGCTGGACACCGTTCTCGACGCCTGCGCGGGCCAGTTCGTCTGCGACGCCTGGGGGATCGGTGACGACTGGGACGCCGACCTGCTGCTGGGCATCACCCGGCGGCTGCACGGCCGCGCCCGAGCCGTCCGCGACGCATCCCACCTCACGGCGGCCTACGAGGAGTTGATGGCCGGTCTGCTCGGCACGTCGGTGCCCGAGCTGCGGATCAGGCTCACCCCCACCCCGGGCACCGTGATCCGCCAGGTCAAACAGGTGGTGCCGAACGAGCAGGAGCTGCAGCCCGTCCCGGCCGGCCCCGGCGGGCGCGCCGCGGAGTACGTCACCCGTGCCTGGGGCGACGAGGTACGGCACTACCAGGTCGTCCTGACCGCCGACCCGACCGGCCGGGAGAGGGGGGAGGACCTCCAGATGGCCGCGGTGGAGGTCGTCGTACCCGACGTACGGCGTCCGGTACGGCTGCCCGCGCCGCGGCCCATCCTGGTGCGCTGGACCGACAACCCGTTCGACGCCTCCCGGCAGCATCCCGGGGTCCGCCGGCACGAGCTGTACCAGCAGGCGAGCGCCGCCGTCGCCCAGGCGTACCGGGCCTGGCTGCACGGCACGGAGGGCCGGGACACGGCGGACCGCGCATTCGCCCGTGCCCTGGCGCTGGCCGCCGAACTGGACGACGCCCAGCTGCTCGGCGCGCTCCGGCTGATCGAGGCCGCCCCGGGCACCGGGCGGGTCCGCTCCGGCCTCAAGGACGTCGACTGGCAGCATCTGATCCTCTCCAGCGCCCTGACGACGCCGCCGGAGCGGCCGGTGGAGGGACCCGCGGCGTCGGCACCGCCCGGTGCCGGTGCGTCCGTATCGCCCGGTGCTGGTCCTGGCGCTGGTCCTGGTCCTGGTGCCGGTGCGTCCGCGCCGCCCGGGGCGGGTGCGTCCGGTCCGCCCGACGCCGGAGCGCCCGCGCCGTCGGGCGCCTCCGGTCCCGCCCTCCCGGTGCGCTCCGACGGGCTGGTCGAGTGCCCGTACTGCAAGTGGCTGGGTCCCGCCGACTCCGTCTACTGCGGGGGCGACTGCGGGCGGCTGCTGAGGGGGGCGTCCGCGTGAAGACCGGCAGAGGCACGACCGTGAACACCGGCAGCGGCCCGACGGCGGGAGCGGGCACCGGCACACCCACGGGACCGTCTTCCGCCCCGCCTCGGCCGGCGCCCGCGGCCGGCCGTCGTGGCACCGGACCGGCACCCGGGCCCCTCACCCGGCTGCTCGCCCGGCTCCCCGGTGCCGGGCGGCGCCCCGCGGAGGGCGGCAGCACGACCGCCCACGACCTCACCGTCCGCCACCGCCTGCTGCTGGCCCTGTCGGCCCTGCTCACGCTGTCCCTGTTCGTGTCGTACCAGGGCGTGCACGGCGACGCGAACCCGCTTCGCACATCCAGCGCCCCCGCCGTCCTGTCCCTCGACACCGCGCTGTACGCGCTCGGCGAGGCCCAGCGGGACGCCGGCGCGACGGCCCCGACCAGTGACTTCCAGAAGCAGATCTCGGTCGCCGCGCAGAGTCTGGCCGCCGCCGCGGCCGACGACGTCGGCGGAGCGGCGGACCGGCAGGCCCTGCAGACGGTCGCCGGGCTGATCACCGTCTACTCCGTCAAGGTCCAGCAGTCCCAGCTCCAGCCCGACGGCAGCGTGCTGCGCGAGGCGTACCTCAGCTATGCCACCAGCATCCTCACGGAGCGGGACTCCGGGATACAGGCCCGCCTTCAGGCCCTGCGACGACAACAGCGGGCCACGGTGCACCGGCAGACCTCGTTCGGCCCGCTGCTGTGGCTCGCCTGGAGCACGACCGTGCTGCTCACCCT
This sequence comes from Streptomyces sp. NPDC042638, assembly GCF_040647235.1. Classification (NCBI taxonomy): domain Bacteria; kingdom Bacillati; phylum Actinomycetota; class Actinomycetes; order Kitasatosporales; family Streptomycetaceae; genus Streptomyces; species Streptomyces sp. NPDC042638. Next base: position 11,471 of record NZ_JBEZBT010000085.1, on the reverse strand, counting down.
GGCCGTCGCCGCGGCGCTGCTGGAGACCCAGCGTTTCCTGCGGCACCGCTTCCGGCGCCGCTACAACCGCCAACTGCTGGCCGCACTGGTCCTGTTGTTCGCCGGCGTGGGCACCGCCGTGCTGTTCACGGTGTGGACCCACCAGGGGATGGCGGACATCCGTACCCTGCTCGACCGTTCGCCGCCCGGGCCGCAGATCCCCGACGCGGGGCGGAACGCCGCCTCGTACCTGGCCGGCACCGCCCTGCGCGCCGCAGCGGCGGTGTGGATCCTGATAGGAGGCATCCTGCTCATGGCACTGGCCGAGACGGGCCTGCGACGGCACATCGACGACTACCGGTTCAGGCCCCGGTGAGCGCGCACGCCGGCGGCCCCGCGACGGCCGCCCCCGGCCCCGGACCACGCCCCGCCCGCCGCCTGGTGCGCACCGTCACCGTGGTGGCGAGCTGCCTTGCCCTCGTGGCGGCGGCCGTCGTCGTGGGCGTGCGCGCCCTCGGGCAGGAGCCGACCGTCACCCTGCTGGCCAACTGGACCGGCCCCGACCAGAAGAACTTCCGCAGAGCGGTCATCGAGCCGTTCGAGCGGAAGTACCGCATCCACGTCGACTACCAGGGCAGCAACGCCGAGAGCCAGGTGCTCGGCGCCGACGTCGAGGCCGGTACGCCGCCCGACGTGGTGGTGCTCACCGGCCCCGGCGAACTCGCCGACTACGCCCGCCAGAAGCACCTCGTCCCCCTCGACGGCCTGGTGGACCGCGACGAGTTCGGCACGTCCTGGGCCACCCCGCTGGCGGACGGGCACGTGTACTGGTTCCCGCTCAAGGCCGATCTGAAGAGCATCGTCTGGTACCCGGCCGACGTCGGCGGACAGCAGCGCCGCCAGGCCGTGCACGACCCCGCCCAGTGGTGCCTCGGCATGGGATCCGGCGCCACCAGCGGCTGGCCCGGCACCGACTGGATCGAGGACATCCTGCTCCAGCGGTACGGCCCGGACGTCTACGCCCGCTGGGCGCGCGGCGATCTGCCCTGGGGGTCGAAGCAGGTGAGGGACGCGTGGACCACCTGGTACGGCCTGGTCGGCGCCGGCGGCGACGAGGCCCTCCTGCGGCGGGCCCTCAAGACCCCGTACCGGTCGGCGTCGGAGCCGGTCGGCGCCACCCCCCGCGGCTGCACGCTCGAGCACCAGGCGTCGTTCATCCGCAACCAGCCCGTCTGGCAGCACGCCGAGGGCCGCTACGAACCCTCCGCCCAGCTGATCTTCGGTGCGCCCGCCAACCGCGCCTGGGAGGTCTCCGGCGACCTGGTCGCGCTGCTGCACGACACCCCGCAGGCGAAGCAGCTGATCCGCTACCTGGCCTCGGCCGAGGCCCAACGCGCCTGGACCACGCAGGAGTCCGGCCTCTCCGTCCACGCCGGTGTCGAGCCCGCCCCCGGCGAGGCCGGATCCGACTGGCACCGCTCGCTCGCACGGGCCCTCCGCGACGAAGGGGCGACGCACTGCTTCGACGCCTCCGACGCCATGCCGCCCGCGGTACGCGACGCGTTCGCCGAGGCGACGATCGAATTCCTCGCCCATCCCACCCACTTGGACGCCCTGCTGCGCTCCCTGGACACCCTCAGCGACTCCCCGGGCCTGACCTGGGTGCCGTCGGTGTGCTCCGCGCCGTGACCGCGCGCACGGCCCGGCCGGCCGTGCGCCGGGCCGCGTGGGCACCCCCGGCCCACTCCCGGGGGACCTGCGGACAGCGCCTGTCCGCACGCGACGCCGCACGCGACGCCGCGCGCGACGCTGGCGTGCCCGCATGACCGACAGCAGCGCGCGGCGCGGCAGTGCCCACGGTGGTGACGCGGCGGGCGGCCCGCTCCTGGACGTCCGGGCCCTGAACCGCGCCACCCTCGCCCGGCAGTTCCTGCTGCGCCGGTCCGCGCGGTCCGCCCGGGACGCCGTCGGTCATCTCCTCGGCCTCCAGGCGCAGAACACCAAGCCCCCGTACTACGCCCTCGCCGCCCGCCTGGACGGTTTCACGCCGGAGCGGCTCTCCGCGCTCATGGTCCGCCGGGAAGTGGCCCGGATCGTCACCCTGCGGTCCACGGTCCACACCCACACCGCCGACGACTGCCTCACCCTCGGCCCCCTGGTCCAGCCGGCCCGCGACCGCGAGCTGGGGAACTTCCGCACGGGCCTGGCCGGCGTCGACCTGGACCGGCTCGCGGCCGTCGCCCGCGACCTGGTGGAGGCGGAGCCGCGGACCCCGGCCCAGTTGCGCGAGGCGCTGGGCGCCCGGTGGCCGGACGCCGACCCGCGGGCCCTCGCCGTGGCCGCCCGCTGCACCCTCCCACTCGTCCAGGTGACCCCGCGCGGTCTGTGGGATGAGAGCGGCCGGGCCGCCCTCACCACCGCCGAGCACTGGCTGGGCCGGCCCGCCGAACCGGCCCCGCGGCCCGAGTCGGTGGTCCTGCGCTATCTCGCCGCCTTCGGCCCCGCCTCCGTACGGGACATGCAGGCCTGGGCCGGGCTCACCCGTCTGGGGGGCGCCTTCGAGCGGCTGCGCCCCCGGCTGCTGACCTTCCGGGACGCGAGCGGCGTGGAACTCTTCGACCTTCCCGACGCCCCACGCCCCGACCCGGCGACCGAGGCCCCGCCACGCTTCCTGCCCGAGTTCGACAACCTGCTGCTCGCCCACGCCGACCGCACCCGTGTGGTGCCGGCGGCCCACCGGGGCCGTAACCGGCGGGGCAACCAGGCATACCGCACCCTGCTGGTCGACGGCTTCCTGGCCGGTCTGTGGACGCTCGGCCCCGACGCCCTGGTCGTCGAACCGTTCGAAACACTGACGAGGGCCCAGCGCGCGGAGGTGGCCGCGGAGGGGGAGCGGATGCTGCGCGTGCTGCACCCGGGAACGCCGTACGACATCCGGTTCGGGGACGTCGTAGGACGGTGAGGCCGGCGGCGGGACGGCGCGCACCGGCGGACGGAGCCGTTTCGCCCCGCCCCTGACATTGGATCGGGGGCGTTGCGGGCCGCTCGTGGTGGCCCGCAACGCCCCCTGACCGTCACCCGAGGGATGCTCGGGAAATCTTCCGGGTCACGAGCTGACCTGTGCGGTCACCAGGTCCGAGAAGGTGGCCAGCCGGGTGTAGACACCCGGGTAACCGGCCTCCGCGCACCCCTCGCCCCAGGAAGTGATCCCTGCCAGGACGCCCCCGATGAGCAGGGGACCGCCGCTGTCGCCCTGGCAGGTGTCAACGCCGCCGGAGGTGTATCCGGCGCAGACCATGTCGGACTGGACGAAGTCCGAACCGTAGGAGGAGCGGCAGCTGGAGTCGGACACGACCGGGACGGTCGCGGTCCGCAGCTGGTTGGAGGAGCTGCCGTTCTCCGAGGTGGTACCCCAGCCGAGGATCCGGGCCGTGGTGCCGGCCGCGTAGAGGTCCGTCTGGGAGGAGGAGACGTACTTCGCCGCGGTGTACGGCATCGACGTCGAGAGGGTCAGCACGGCCACGTCGTCGCCGTTCGTGGCGTCCGTGTAGTCCGGGTTGATCCAGATCTTGCTGACCCGGCTCACCGTGCCGTTGGTGCCGTTCAGGTACGTCCGGCCACCGACCACGCGGACGCCGCTCGTGGACTCCCCGACCATGCAGTGGGCGGCGGTCACGACCTTCTTGGGCGCCACGAGGGTGCCGCCGCAGAACTGGTTCTGGGACGCGTCCGTGATCTGCATCATGAACGGGTACGCGGTCGTCGTGGTGGTCGTACCGCCGACGATGGGCTGGGGGGCGGCGCTCGCGGTGGGGGAGGCGAGCAGCGCGGTCGCCGCGGCGGCGGCGGTGGCCACCAGGGTCGCGGCGGTCTTTCTCACACGTCTGGGCCCGAACATGAGTCTCCTCAGTGGGGGTTGCACCGGTGGGGGGTCGCGCGGGTGTGTGGGGGTCGTGCACGGGCGGGGTCCCCCTGCTCGAGCGCAGCCGAGAGCTCGGGGAAGGGACCGACCCCCGTGTGCCCGGGCGAGCGGCACGCCCTTTACGCTAGGACCCGGAACCCTCGGCTCCCAATGAGGGAACCCCCTAGGGGGTTGGGGTGAGGGAAAACCCTCGGTCCGGTTCAGTTAACAAGAGCCGTGCTCAGTGCGCCCGTCGACCTGCCGCCAATCGGACGATGTCCACCCGCGAGCGGATCCCCAGTTTGCGGTAGACCCGGGTGAGGGTCGCCTCCACCGTCTTCACGCTGATGAACAGCCGGGCCGCGATCTCCCGGTTCGTGGCGCCCTCCATGACGAGCGCGGCGACCTGACGCTCCATCGCGGCGAGCGCGTCCAGGGCGTCCAACGCCTCGGGCACGGCCGGCGCCGGTTCCGGCTCGGGGGTGGTGAGGGCTTCGTCCACTTGGCGCAGCCAGGGCAGCGCCCGGCACCGGCGGAACAGCCGGGTGGCCTCGTCCACGGCCGCCCGGGTCTCCGGGGCGCCGGCCCCCGGGGCTGCGGCCCGGCCGTGTCCGCCCCTTCGGACCTCCGTGCGCTCGGGCTCTCGCCACGGGTGCGCCCCTTCGGCACTCCGCCTGCCCCGCAGCCGGGCCAGCGCGAACGCGGCCCGCGCCTCCTCCAGGCCGTAGCCGAGCTTGCCGAGCCGGTTCTGAGCGGACGTCAGCTGGGCGAGAGCGGCCTCCAGGTCGCCCCGGGCGGCGCGCACCAGGGCCTCCGACCGGTCGAGCACGGCGAGGACGCTCTCCCGGCCGAGCCGCAGCGCGTGTTCCCGGCTGACGTCGATGACGTCCTGTGCCTCGGCGGGTTCACCGATGCGGACCAGCGCCTCGGCGAGGTCACCCTGCCAGCGGCCCCGGGCCGGGTCGGTGATGCCGAGCCCCAGCTCCAGGCTGCGCACCCGGCGCAGCGAGCGCACGGTGCCCGCCGGGTCCCCGGCCACCAGCTGGGCGTACCCGAGGGCGCCCAGCGCCCGGGAGAGGTACATCTGGTCGCCGTCCTCCTCGGCGTGCGCCACCGCCTCCCGGGCGAGCGCCAGCGCCCGGTCCACATCCCCGCCGGACGCCTCGGCGAGCGAGGTGAGCATCGCCGAGGCGGTCTCGCCGATGCCCGAGTCCCGGGCCAGCCGCAGGCTCTCGCGGGCCAGGTCCAGGGCGCGCCCGCAGTGCCCGGCGCGCAGTTCGGTCTCGGCGAGGCCGCGCAGGAAGTGCACCTCGCTCTCCACCGAGCCGCGCCGGCGGACCTCGCGCAGCAGCGCGGTGACCGTGGCCCGGGCCTCGGCCAGCTGGTCACCCATGACCAGCCAGCGGAACCGGGCGCTGCCCGCGCCGTTGTGATGCCATGCCACCCGGGGGTCCTGCGGCTGCCGCAGGGCCCGCTTGATGGTGCGGGGCGCCTCCGGATGGCCCATCAGGGTCTCGGTCTGCGCCTGGAAGGAGAGGGCGAGCAGCTCGGTGCGCCGGTCCGCGCCGCGCGCGGCCAGCTCGGCGGCGTGCGCGGCGGCCTCCCGGGCCTCGGTGAAGTCCCCCTCCACGATCAGCGCCCGCCAGGCCAGCTGGTAGTGGACCAGGGCCAGCAGCCGCGGGTCGTCGCCGGCGTCGGCGAGGGCCTGCGGGAAGACCGCGTCGACCTCGGCCATGGTGTGGCCGGCGGTGTCGATGACGATGATCCAGGCCCGCACCCGGTCGGCGGGCACGGTCGCCCGGGTCAGCACCTCCCGGGCGATGTCCCGGGCCAGGTCGACCTCGCCGGCGGTGATCGCGTCCTCGGCGGCGGTGAGCCGGCGCTCCTCCTGGCTCGGTGTGCCGTCGGCCGGAGTGTGCCGGGCGGCGAGCAGCCCCAGCTGGGCGGCGACCGACGGTGCCCCGCGGTCCCGGGCGAGGGCCGCGGCCTCGGCGAGCCGGGCGGCGGCCTCGGGGTCGGTGCCGGTGGTGGCGAGGGCCAGGTGCCGGGCCCGTTCGATCGGGTCGGAGGCGGCGGTGGACAGCGCCGCGTGCGCGGCCCGCCGTTCGTGCGCGGGCGCCTCCGCGTACAGCGCGGCCGAGATCAGCGGGTGCGCGAACCGTACGGCCGGGGCGTCGGGCTCGGTGGCCAGCAGCCCGAGTTCGGCGGCCTGGGCGCACTCGGCCTCGGCGTTGTCCCGGCCGGCCGCGTGCAGCAGCGCCGGGGTGGGGCGGGCACCGGCGCTGGCCACCAGCAGGGTGCGGCGGGCCTCCACCGAGAGCATGTCCAGGCGGCTGAGCACCAGGGCGCGCAGCGAGGTCGGCACCGGCAGCGGTTCGCCCGGCCGGGGCGGGGCGGGGCTGTCGGCGAGGGCGCGGCCGAGTTCCAGCGCGAACAACGGGTTGCCGCCGCTGGTGCGGTGGATCTCGCGGACCGTGGAGCGGGGCAGCCCGCCGTGACCGCGGTGGTCGAGCAGCTGGGCGACCTGGGCGCGGGAGAGCGGGCCCAGCCGGACCGCGAGGGTGCCGGGCGGGCAGGCCCGCAGGTGACGGTCGTACTCCTGGCTCCCCCGGCCTTCCGTGCGGACCGCGCACAGCAGTTGTACGCGTGTGCCTCCCAGGCGCCGGGCGGCGAAGCCGAGGAGTTCGGCGCTGGCCGGGTCCAGCCACTGCAGGTCGTCGGCGACGACCAGGACCGGGCCGTGCGCGGCGAGCGCGCGCAGCGCGGAGAGCACCGCCAGGCGCAGGGCGAGGCCGTCGCGCTGCAGGCTGGACTCGCCGCGGCCGGTGAGCGCCGACTCCAGGGCGGTGCGCTGGGCGGCGGGCAGCCGGGGGGCGACGTCGTCGAGGACCAGGCCGAGGAGGTCGGCGAGGGCGAGGAAGGGAAGGTGGGATTCCGACTCGGTGGCCGAGCAGCGCAACACGGTGTGCGCGGTGGCGCCGTATTCCTCGGCCAATGCCCGCAGGACGGTGGATTTCCCTATTCCGGCGGGGCCGTGGATCAGCGCACTGCCCCCGGAGGCGAGTTGCTCACGGGCGCCGGCGAACAACTCCTCGCGGCCGATGACCAGGTCGGGGCGGCACCTGGCAGGCTCCTGGAAGTCCCGTCGCACGGTCACCGCTCCCCTCGTGTCGTGTCCGGGCCAAATTCTAGGCAACGATCCTCGAAATTCGGACGGAAGCCGTGGTGAGGGAAATAACAAACCGTCAAGCTGAGGAAGAATTCAAAGCGACACCGGATGAATGGGCAGGTTTCCTTACCGCCTCCGGACTACGGCAGCAGTCCCGCCCCGCGGGCCGCGGTCACCGCCTCCCCTCGCGTGTGCGCGCCCAGCTTCCGCATCGCCGAGCGCAGATATCCCTTGACCGTCTCCGGACGGAGGCCCAGCCGCGCGGCCACCGCCGCGTTCGTGGCCCCCGCCGCCACCCAGGACAGCACGTCCAGCTCGCGTGGCGCCAGGGTCACGCCCCCGGCACGCGGCGGCGAGGTGAGCAGACCGCATGCCGCCAGCAGTTCGGCCCGCAGGTTCGGGTCGCTGATCCGGGGTGCCAGGGCCCGCAGTGCCGCGTGCGCCTCGCGCACCTGTTCCCAGGCCGCTCCCTGGGCGGCGGCCCGCTCCGGCCGGGCCGCCGCCAGCAGCTCCCGCGCCTCGTCCCGCACCACCAGCGTCTGCTCCAGGTCCCGCGCCACCGCCACCGCCAGGCCCAGCGTGCGGTCGCCCAGCGGCTGGGCCGAGCGCAGCGCCCCGTACAGCACCCCGCGGACCCGGCGCCGGACCACGACCGGCACCGCGAGCACCGCGTGGATGCCCTCCGCGGCCACCGGTACGTCGTACTCGTGGCTGATCTGCCGCGAACGGGAGTAGTCCGGCACCGCGCACGGCCGGGCCAGCGCCACGGCCTTGCCGCCGAGCCCGTTGCCGGAGGTCACCGCGAGCGAGCGCAGCGCGGCCGTGGTCGTGCCGCTCAGCTCGCTGATGCGGATCCGCGGCCGGCCCGTGTCCACCAGGCCGCCGAAGGCGACGGGAAGCCCTGTCGCACGCCGCAGCCGGGCCAGTGCGGCTCCGATCTCCACCGCCTCCACCGCGTCTGCCGTCACGAGTTCGCCCTTTCGGCCGTCCACACCCCCGTTCGGGGGTAGTGAGACCTGCATCACGGATTAGACGATGCCAGAGAGCCGCCCGGCAATGGTCCGGTACTGAGGAGGACATGGATGACGGCGACCGAGATGTTCCGCGGGGCCCGGGACTTCCTGCTGGAACACCGCGAGGACTATGCCACCGCCTGCCGGGGCTTCGGCTGGCCACGGCCCGAGCACTTCAACTGGGCGCTGGACTGGTTCGACGTGATCGCCGCCGGCAACGACCGTACGGCGCTGCACATCGTCGAGGAGGACGGCTCCGAGACCCGGCTGTCCTTCGCGGAGCTGGCCGAACGCTCCACCCGGCTGGCCCGGTGGCTGCGTGACCGGGGGGTCGCGGCCGAGGACCGCGTCCTCGTCATGCTCGGCAACCAGGCCGAGCTGTGGGAGACCGCGCTGGCCGCGATGAAGCTGCGCGCGGTCGTCATCCCGGCCACCCCGCTGCTCGGCCCGGCCGACCTGCGCGACCGGGTGGAGCGGGGCCGGGTCAAGCACGTGATCGTCCGGGCGGAGGACACCGCCAAGTTCGCCGACGTACCCGGCGCCTACACCCGGATCTCCGTCGGCGGCCTGCCGGAGGAGGGCTGGGAGCCGTACGAGGACGGCTACGCGGCCCCCGCCGACTTCGTCCCGGACGGCCCGACCCTCGCCGACGACCCGCTGATGCTCTACTTCACCTCCGGCACCACCGCCCGCCCCAAGCTGGTCGAGCACACCCACACCTCGTACCCCATCGGGCACCTGGCCACCATGTACTGGATCGGCCTCACCCCGGGCGACGTGCATCTGAACATCTCCTCGCCCGGCTGGGCCAAGCACGCCTGGTCCAATCTGTTCGCCCCGTGGAACGCGGAGGCGACCGTCTTCATCGTCAACTACAGCCGCTTCGACGCGTCCCGGCTGATGGCCGAGATGGACCGCGCCGGCGTCACCACCTTCTGTGCCCCGCCGACCGTGTGGCGGATGCTCATCCAGGCCGACCTCGGCCGGCTCCAGACCCCGCCCCGCGAGGCCGTGGCCGCGGGGGAGCCGCTCAACCCCGAGGTCATCGAGCAGGTCCGGCGCGCCTGGGGCGTGACCGTCCGGGACGGCTTCGGCCAGACCGAGACGGCCGTGCAGATCTCCAACAGCCCGGGACAGCCGCTGAAGACCGGCTCGATGGGCCGCCCCAGCCCCGGCTTCCGGGTGGAACTGCTCGACCCGGTCTCCGGCGCTCCCGGTGCCACCGAGGGCGAGATCGCCCTCGACCTCTCCGAACGGCCCGTGGGTCTGATGACCGGCTACCACGGCGACCCCGACCGCACGGCACAGGTCATGGCGGGCGGCTACTACCGCACCGGAGACATCGCGACCAGGGACGAAGAGGGCTATCTCACCTATATCGGGCGAAGCGACGATGTGTTCAAGGCATCCGACTACAAGGTGAGTCCCTTCGAGCTGGAGAGTGCGCTGCTGGAGCACGAGGCGGTGGCCGAGGCGGCCGTCGTCCCCGCTCCGGACGCGCTCAGGCTCGCCGTGCCCAAGGCGTACGTCGTCCTCGCCGAGGGCTGGGAGCCCGGCCCCGGCACCGCGAAGGCGATCTTCGAGCACTCGCGCGAGGTGCTCGCCCCGTACAAGCGCATCCGCCGGCTGGAGTTCGCCGCCCTGCCCAAGACCGTGTCCGGCAAGATCCGCCGGATCGAGCTGCGCGAGGCCACGGCCGCCGGTTCGGACAACGAGTACCGCGAGGAGGACTTCCGGTGACCGGGCAGCCGTCGTACAGCCACGGGACGGGAACCACCGCGCTCCTCGGGGACACCGTCGGCGCCAGCCTGGACCGGGCGGTCGCGGCCTGGCCGGACCGCGAGGCGCTCGTCGACGTGCCCTCCGGGCGGCGCTGGACGTACGCCGGGTTCGGCGCCGACGTCGACCGGCTGGCGCACGCGCTGCTGGCGAGCGGGGTCGCCAAGGGCGACCGGGTGGGCATCTGGGCGGTCAACTGCCCGGAGTGGATGCTGGTCCAGTACGCCACCGCCCGCATCGGTGCCGTCATGGTGAACATCAACCCGGCCTACCGCACGCACGAGGTCGCGTACGTCCTCCGCCAGGCGGGCGTCTCCTTCCTCTTCGCCTCCCTCGGCCACAAGACGAGCGACTACCGGGCGATGGTCGAGGAAGTACGCGGCGAGTGCCCGCGGTTGCGGGAGACCGTCTACATCGGCGACCCGAGCTGGGAGGCGCTGCTCGCGCGCGAGGCCACCGGCGCCGCGTTCGAGGAACTGTCCTGCGACGAGCCCATCAACATCCAGTACACCTCGGGCACGACGGGCTTCCCCAAGGGCGCCACCCTCTCCCACCACAACATCCTCAACAACGGCTACTTCGTGGGGGAGTTGGTCGCCTACACCGAACGTGACCGGATCTGCGTCCCGGTGCCCTTCTACCACTGCTTCGGCATGGTCATGGGCAATCTGGCGGCCACCTCGCACGGCGCCTGCGTGGTCATCCCGGCCCCGTCCTTCGACCCGCGGGCCACGCTGGAGGCGGTGCAGGCGGAGCGCTGCACGTCCCTGTACGGCGTCCCGACCATGTTCATCGCCGAGCTGAGCCTCCCGGACTTCGCCTCCTACGACCTCTCCACCCTGCGCACGGGCATCATGGCGGGCTCGCCCTGTCCGGTCGAGGTGATGAAGCGGGTGGTCGCCGAGATGCACATGGAGCAGGTCTCCATCTGCTACGGGATGACCGAGACGTCCCCCGTCTCGCTCCAGACCCGCATGGACGACGACCTGGAACACCGCACCGGCACGGTCGGCCGGGTCCTGCCGCACCTCGAGGTCAAGGTGGTCGACCCGGCCACCGGGGTGACCCGCCCCCGGGGCAGCGCGGGCGAGCTGTGCACACGTGGCTACAGCGTGATGCTCGGTTACTGGGACGAGCCGGAGAAGACGGCCGAGGTGGTCGACGAAGGCCGCTGGATGCACACGGGGGACCTCGCGGTGATGCGCGAGGACGGCTACGTCGAGATCGTCGGCCGGATCAAGGACATGATCATCCGGGGCGGCGAGAACATCTACCCCCGCGAGATCGAGGAGTTCCTCTACGCCCACCCGAGGATCCGGGACGTGCAGGTCGTCGGGGTGCCGCACGAGCGGTACGGCGAAGAGGTCCTCGCCTGCGTCATACCGGCCGACCCCGCCGACCCGCTCACCCTGGAGGAACTGCGGGACTACTGCGGCGGCCGGCTCGCGCACTACAAGATTCCCAGCCGGCTCCGGATCCTCGACGCCTTCCCGATGACGGTGTCGGGGAAGGTGCGCAAGGTGGAGCTGCGGGAGAAGTACGGGAACTGACGCTCCCGGAGCGGGGCGGCCGCCGGCCGGGTGCCGTCGGTGCCGTACAGCTCGACCTGGGCGTCCAGCGCGGCCAGGGC
>NZ_JBEZBT010000084.1:0-22174 GCF_040647235.1 Streptomyces sp. NPDC042638 | reverse complement strand
ACTACAGCGCCTGCCTCGGCGTCTCCGCCGCCCACCAGGCCAGCGACCACCCCGCAGGAGCCGGTCACAGGTCTCCTCAGCGGTGCGGTCCGGCGATGCCAGAAGAGCGAGGAGGTCGTCCAGGCGCTCGTCGATGGGATCGCTGCGGGTCTCGACCAGTCCGTCGGTGTACAGGACGAGACGGTCGCCGGGCACCAGGTCGATGGTGGTGGTCTCGAAGGGGACGCCGCCGACGCCGAGCGGGATCCCCGTGGGCAGGTCGAGGAGTTCCGGCCGCTTCCCGGCCCGCAGCAGGACCGGGGGGAGATGGCCGGCGGAGGCCACGTGGAGCTGGGCGCGGTGGGGGTCGTAGACGGCGTACACACAGGTGGCGATGTACGGGTCCAGGCCGTGGGTGATCTTGTCGAGGTGGGTGAGGATCCGGGCCGGGTCGAGGTCGAGGTCGGCCAGGGTGGAGGTGGCGGTGCGCAGTCGGCCCATGGTGGTGGCGGCCGGGATACCGCTGCCCATGACGTCGCCCACCGCGAGGGCCGTGCGGTCACCGCTGAGGGGGATCACGTCGTACCAGTCGCCGCCGACCTCGTGGAAGGCCTGGGCGGGCCGGTAGCGGGCGGCGATCTCCAGGCCGGCCCTTCGGGGCGGGAGCCGTGGCAGCAGACTGCGCTGCAGGGTCTCGGCGGTGTCGCGGATGTGCTGGTGCAGGACGGCGTTGTCGATGCTCAGCGCGGCGGACGAGGCCAGCTCGCAGGCGAGGGTGAGGTCGTCCTCGTCGAACGGCAGGGGGTTGCGGGCGCGGGCGAGGCCCATGACGCCGATGACCTGTCCGCGGGCGATGAGCGGGACGGCCATGTCGGTGTGGACCCCGGCCCGGGCGAGCAGACGGGCGGCCTCGGTGTCGGCGGCGACCCGGGAGAGTTCCTCGCTGTCCAGGTGGGTGATCAGCAGGGGGCGCAGGGTGCGGATGCAGTGGGACGCGGGGTGGTCGGCGTGGTAGGTGGTGAGGCGTCCCGGCGGGACGATCGCCTGGGCGGCGTCGGTGGGGTACGCGGTCTTCACCGCCAGGGCGCGGAACAGGGCCGGTCCCTCCTCCAGGTCCGTACGGCCCGTCCGCAGGACCGAGTCCAGGAGGTCCACGGAGACCATGTCGGCCAGGTCGGGCACCACGACGTCGGCCAGTTCCTGTGCGGTCCGCTCCACCTCGAGGGTGGTGCCGATGCGGGCCGACCCGTTGGCCATGAGGCGCAGGCGCTGCTGGGCATGCTCGGCCTCCTTGGCCGCCCGGTACCGGTCGGTGACGTCGACCACCACGGTGGCGATGCCCAGGGCCTGGCCGTGGTGGTCCTCCAGGCGGTAGACCGACAGGGCCCAGGCGTGGTCGTTGTCCGGGTCGGCGGCGGTGCGGCCCACCAGCTCCCGATCCACCACGGGGACGCCGGATTCCAGGGCCTCCCGCATGACGGTCTCCGCCCGCTCGAAGGCCGCGCCGGTCAGGATGTCGCGGAGGCCACGGCCGAAGTGGTCGGCCTCGGCGACGCCGTGCATGGCCGCCAGAGCCGGGTTGACGGTCAGGTACCGCAGCTCGGTGTCCAGGACGGCCAGTCCGATCGGCGCCTGGGCGACCAGCCGGTTGGACAGGGCCAGCTTGCGCTCCATGTGCCGCAGCATGTTCCGGTCGGTGGCCAGTCCCAGGGCGTAGTGGTCGCCGAGGTTGTCCGTCAGCCGCATGTTGCGGAACTCGATCATCCGGGTGCTGCCGTCCCTGTGCCGGACGGGGAACGCCCCGGCCCAGCTGCGGCCGGTCTCCATCACCTCGGCGAACAGCGTGATCGCCGCGTCCTGGTGTTCCGGGTTGAGGAGGAGCGGCGCCGCGTACTGTCCGACCGCCTCACCGCGGGAGTAACCGAACAGCTCCTCGGCCTGCGGACTCCACATGTCGATCCGGCCGTCGGCCTCCAGCAGCACCGCGGCGACGCCCAGCAGATCCATCAGCCCGCTCGGGTCCGCCGCGGCGCCCGCCAGATGATCCGCCTGCTCGGGGCGCTGCTTCGCTCGGCTCATCGCACGCGCTCCTTCCCTCCGCCGACCCCACCGGTGTACCCGTCTCTCACTGCGGGTCGGGCGGAACGGGCTTCCCGCAGATCAGCAGCCCTTTCCACGATGGGCCACGGAACCCGGGACGGCCAGGGCGGCGAACCGGGAAGAGCGCCGCGACCGCAGTCGGCCCCCGCCTCGCGGGCGACCCGTACAAGACCCGTGTGCATCACCTCGCCGGTCCCTTCACCACTCCACTCACCACTCCACTTCTACCCCTCCGGGCCATCGACGGTCCTGGGCGGACACCGGCACGCCACTCGACCGGCCTCACGCCACTCGAGCGGCGGCCGGTGACGCCGGGGGCCGACGGGGCGGCACCCGCCGGGCGGCCCTCGACCGGCGGCCGGCTCTCCGAGGTCCGGCGCCCCCCCGAGGGCCCCGCCTTCCGAGCCCCGGGGAGCAGAACGGCTTCGTTTATTGACAGCGGAAAAGATTCGCCCCTAGGTTTCCGGCCATGCCCTCGACCTCCGCCCGGCAGTCGGTCCCGACGTTGGCTCCGGCCGCGTCCCTGGTCTTCACCACCCTCCTCTCCCACGGACCGCTGACCCGGTCGGAGGTGGGGCGGCGGACCGGACTCTCGCCGGCCGCGGTCACCAAGGCGGTGCGTCCGCTGATGGAGCTGGGCTACCTGGTCGAGGGCGTGGACGAAGGGACCCGGCCCGGGGTGGGACGACCGGCCAACCCGGTCCGGGTGGACGCCGGGCGGGCGCTGTTCATCGGGATCAAGGTGACAGGCGACGAGATCATCGCCGTACTCGCCGACCTGTGCTGCCGGATCCGGACGACCCGGAACGTACCGCTCAGCGGCCGGGAGCCGGAGGCGGTGCTCCCCCGCGTCGCCGCGCTGGTGCGGGAGCTGCTCAGGGAAGCGGTCGGCCTCGGGGTGCGGGTGCGGGGGCTGGGCATCGCGATCTCGGGGGACGTGGACCGCGCGGACGGTGTGGTGCGCTACTCCCCCTTCCTGGAGTGGCGGGACGTACCGCTCGCCCAGCTGGCCGGAACCGCGACCGGGCTGCCGGTCACGGTCGACAACGACGTGCGGGCGCTCACCGTCGCCGAGCACTGGTTCGGCGCCGGAGTCGGACTCTCGGACTTCGCCCTGGTGACCGTCGGCGCCGGCATCGGCTGCGGCCTGGTGGTGCACGGGGAGGTGGTGTCGGGCGCGCACGGCGTGGCCGGTGAGATCGGGCATCTGTCCCTCGACCCGCACGGACCGCTCTGCCACTGCGGAAACCGCGGGTGCGTGGAGGCGATCGCGGCGGACCCCGCGCTGCTCCGCGCGGTGCGCGCGGCCACGGGCAGGGCGGTGGCCGGCGCCGCCGAGGCACTGGAGCTGGCCCGCGGCGGGGACCCCGCGGTCCGCGCCGTCTACGCCCGGGCCGGCGCTGCCATCGGCAAGGCCATCGGGTCTCTGGTGAACCTCCTCGGTCCCGAGCGGGTGATCATCTCCGGGGAGGGCCTGGCCGCCTACGACCTGTTCGCCGAGGGCATCCGGGACGCGTTCGCCACGTCCGCCTTCGGTACCGCCGCCGAGTGTGACGTGATGACCCGTGCCCTGTCCTTCGAGGACTGGGCGCGCGGGGCCGCGGCCACCGCGATCCAGTCCTTCATGGGGTCGCACACGTACGAGGAGCGGTGATGACCCCGCGCAGCCGCGGCCCCCGGCCCGCTCGCGGTCGGGACGACGTCGTCGGCCACCGGACACCACCGCACGGACCGGCCCCTCCTCCACCCACCGGCCCGGCCCCCACCGGCCCGGCCCCCGCCGCCCTCCGGGCGTCCCCCCGCCCGCCGCACCTGCCGCACCTGCCGCACCTGCCGCACCTGCCGCACCTGCCGCACCTGCCGCACGCAACGCCCGACGGTCCGTGACCGTCGTCCCCCTCCGCGCCGTTCCCGGACTTGGAGTGCACAACGTGGACACCCAGCACACCGCAGCGCGCGACAACCACCCGAACCGCAGGAATTTCCTCGCTCTCGCCGCCGGAGCCGGAGCCGCCCTCGGCGGCCTGCCCGCCTTCACCGCGTCGGCGGCGCCCGTCCGTCCCGCCTCCTCGCCGCTGCTGTCCCCGGCGGCCGCCGCGAGGAACCGGCTGTGGTGGCGGGCTCCCGCCGACCCCGGCTCGATGATCCGGCAGGGTCTGCCGGTGGGGAACGGGCGCCTCGGAGCGCTCGCGGGCAACGACCCCGCCGGCGAACTGCTGACGATCACCGACGCCACCCTGTGGACCGGTGGCCTCAACGACACGCCGGAGAGCGACGGCCAGTTCCCGTACGGCCGGGGCGACTTCGGCTCCCTGACCCTGCTGGCCAGGCTCGCCGTGGACATCCCCGAGCACGACCTGGGCTCCGTCGACGGCTACCGGCGCTCCCTGGACCTGGCCCAGGGCATGGTCAGCGCCTCGTACGAGCTGTCCGGCGTCACCTACGAGCGGGAGATCTTCGCCAGCCGCCCCGACGACGTGATCGTCCTGTACTTCTCCCAGCGGGGCGGCGGCAGCTACACCGGGACCGTCTCCCTCACCGGCACCCACGGCGAGGCCACCACCGCGGGCGGTACGGGGCGCTGCGCGTCGTTCGGCGGCTCCTTCGCCAACGGGCTGACGTACGGCGCCGCCGTGACGGCCCGCAGCGGCACCGGCACGGTCGCCGTCAGCGGTACGTCGATCTCCTTCGCGGGCTGCGAGGACCTCACCGTCGTGGTGAGCGGCGGCACCGACTACGCGCCCGACCCGGCCACCGGGTTCCGCGACCGGTCCGTCGACCCGGAACGGCTGGCGCGGACCAAGGTGCTGGCCGCGGCCGGACACTCCGCCCGCACGCTGCTGCACACCCATGTCGCCGACTTCCGCCCGGTGTTCCGGCAGCTGGACATCAGCCTCGGGACGTCGTCCGCCGCACAGCGCCGGCTGGACACCTGGGAACGGGTGCGGGCTCGCCACACCGACGACCTCCCCGACCCCGAACTGGAGGCCGCGTACGTCCAGTTCGGCCGCTATCTGATGATCTCCGGGTCGCGCGGCAGCCTGCCGATGGGGTTGCAGGGCCCGTGGCTGGACGGCAACGACCCGGACTGGATGGGCGACTACCACACGGACGTCAATCTCCAGATGAACTACTGGGCGGCCGATCGGGCGGGTCTGTCCGAGTGCTTCGACGCCTTCGCGGACTACTGCCTCGCGCAGCTGCCCTGCTGGACGGACGTCACCCGGCGGCTGTTCAACAACCCGGCCAACAGGTACCGCAACTCCAGTGGGAAGATCGCCGGTTGGACGGTGGCCATCTCCACCAATCCCTACGGTGGCGGCGGCTGGTGGTGGCACCCGGCGGGCAACGCCTGGATCTGCCAGAGCCTGTTCGAGCACTACGAGTACACCCAGGACCGCGCCCATCTCGAGAAGATCTACCCGCTCCTCAAGGGCGCCGTGGAGTTCTGGGAGGCCCGTCTCGTCACCACGACCGTCACCGACGCCTCCGGGGCCTCGCGCGAGGTCCTCGTCGCCGACAGCGACTGGTCCCCCGAGCAGGGGCCGCTGGACGCCAAGGGCATCACCTACGCCCAGGAACTGGTGTGGAACCTCTTCGGCAACCACCGCACCGCGGCCCGGGTGCTCGGCAGGGACGCCGCCTACAGCGCCACCGTCGAGGGTCTGCGCCGGCGCCTGTACCTGCCCGTGGTCAGCCCGAAGACCGGCCGGCTGGAGGAGTGGATGTCACCGGACGACCTCGGCGAGACCACACACCGGCACCTCTCCCCGCTCATCGGCCTCTTCCCGGGCGACCGGATCCGCCCGGACGGCTCCACGCCGAAGGACATCCTCGACGGTGCGACGGCCCTCCTGACCGCCCGCGGCATGGACAGCTACGGCTGGGCCAACGCCTGGCGCAGCCTGTGCTGGGCCCGGCTGAAGAACGCGGAGAAGGCGTACCAGCTCGTCGTCAACAACCTGAAGCCGTCGGTGAACGGCGGCAACGGCAGCGCGCCGAACCTCTTCGACATCATGGACATGGGACAGGGCCGTGGCATCTTCCAGATCGACGCGAACCTGAGCACCCCCTCGGCTGTGATCGAGATGCTGGTCTACTCACGGCCCGGACACGTGGAGTTGCTGCCCGCCCTGCCGGCCGCCTGGGCGGCATCGGGTTCGGTGTCCGGTGTCGGCGTGCGGGGCGGCTTCGTCGCCGATCTCGCCTGGAAGAACGGCAGGGTCACCCGGCTGACGCTGAGGAGTGTCGGTGGCCGCGACACGACCGTCCTCGCGGGCGGCACCGCCCGGCGGATCCGCCTCAGGCCCGGTGGGTCCGTCACGCTGCGCGACCTCGGGTGAGGCCGGCCGCGCCGACGGTTCACACGGGCGGTGAGGGCAGGTAGGTCGCCAGGCCGCGCAGGATGATCTCCAGCCCGGTGTCGAACCTCTCGTCGGAGGAGTCCGTCACCATCACCCCCGCCATCGCGCGCAGATGGGGGAAGTCCTCGGCGGGCAGGGAGGCGAAGTAGTTCTGCATCTCGCCGGCCATCTCGCGCCAGTCGGGACGGGCCAGGGAGGAACCCTCACCGCTGTGCAGGGCGGCCCGGTCCTGCCACATGCCCTCCTCCAGGACGAATCCCTCGATGTAGGTGGAGAGGAGGTCACCGGCCTCCGCCGCGACACGGTCGGGCAGCCCGGCGGTACGGAAGACGGCGAGCAGCGCCTCGACGTGCGGCAACAGTTCAGCGGTGAAGGGGACGTGGGCCATGGAGATCCTGGCCATGTCCCGGTGGGACCGCAGGCAGTGCCGCCAGGCGCGGGCGTAGTCCCGCACCTGCTCCCGCCACCGCCCGGGATCGGGTTCGGGGATCTCGAAGCTGTCGAAGAGCCGGGTGTACATCAGCTCCAGAAGATCGTCCTTGGAGCTGACATGGGCGTACAGCGCCGAGACCGCGGTGCCGAGTTCGGTCGCCACCTGGCGCATCGACAGCCCGTCGAGCCCCTGCCGGTCCAGCACGGTGAACGCGGCGTCGACGACCCGCTCGCGTGAGAGCGGTTCCCGCGCGGGGGCGACGCGGGCCCGGGCGGGGCGCTCGCGCTCCCAGGGGGACGGCGGAGGGAGCGCGGGAACGTCGGCGGCCGGGTCGTTCATGACGACAGTCTAGACACCGGAAGAACGCCGTTCTCCGGTGCCGCGCACCGTTCATCGGAGCAGACGGATACGCGATATATCTTGTTCCCTGCGCTCGACTTGCGCTATATCTTGATGAACAGCGTTCTTGCACTGAGCGTCGTTCCCTTATGGTGAACACTGTTCAACCACTGAACAGTGTTCTGCGTCCTCTCCCTCCATCCCACCGCGCCCGCGGTCCTCATCGCGGCGCGGCCTTCTCCGAGGAGTTCCGATGTCCACCACCGGTGTTGCGTCCGTCGAGACGCCCACCGACACGCCGGCGCCCTACCGGTGGCGCTGGGCTGCCCTGTTCGTGATCCTCGCCGCCGAGGTGATGGATCTCCTCGACGCCGTGGTCACGAACATCGCCGGTCCCGCGATACGGGCCGACCTCGGCGGCGGCGCCTCCACCCTGCAGTGGCTCGCCGCCGCGTACACCCTGTCCATGGCCGTCGGGCTCGTCACCGGAGGCCGGCTCGGGGACATCCACGGGCGCCGCCGGATGTTCCTGGTGGGGGCCGCCGGCTTCACCGTGGGTTCGCTGCTGTGCGCGACGTCCGCGTCACCCGGGATGCTGATCGCCTCGCGCGTCGTCCAAGGACTGTTCGGCGCCGTGATGCTGCCGCAGGGCCTCGGCATGATCAAGGAGATGTTCCCGCCGAAGGAGTCGCAGAAGGCCTTCGGCATGTTCGGACCGGTCATGGGGCTGTCCGCGGTGTGCGGGCCGATCCTCGCGGGCTGGCTCGTGGACGCCGACTACTTCGGCACCGGCTGGCGGATGATCTTCCTGATCAACCTCCCGCTGGGGGCCGCGGCCCTCCTGGGCGCCCTGCGCTACCTGCCGAGGAGCCAGTCCGGCGGCAAGCCGCGCCTGGACATCCCCGGCATGCTTCTGGTCTCGCTCGCCGCACTGCTCATCATCTTCCCGCTGGTCCAGGGGCGCGAGTACGACTGGCCTGCCTGGACGTTCGTGATGATGGCCGCCTCCGGGATCGTCTTCGCCGTCTTCGGCGTCTACGAGTCGCGCCGCAGCAAGGCCGGCCGGGACCCGCTGGTCGTGCCCAGCCTCTTCCGCAAGCGGGGGTTCAGCGGCGGCATGGCCCTCGGCCTGGTCTTCTTCTCGACCATGCAGGGCTTCATGCTGGTCTTCAGCCTCTACACCCAGATCGGCCTCGGCTACGCGCCGCTCAAGGCGGGCCTGTTGATGGTGCCCTGGTCGGGCGGCATGGTCGTCGGCTTCGGCATCGCTCAGGCTGTCGCCCGGTTCGGGCGGCCAGTACTGCAGGCGGGCACGCTGGTCATGGCGGCCGGCGTGTTCGGCGTGTGGCTGACCCTCGATGTCGTCGGGGACGGCATCGGTCCCTGGCAGCTGGTGCCGGCCCTGCTCGTCACCGGCATCGGGATGGGCCTGCTGATGGCGCCGTTCTTCGCCATCGTGCTCGCCAGTGTCGAACAGCACGAGACGGGCTCGGCGTCCGGCACGATGACCGCGATGCAGCAGCTCGGCGGCGCCTTCGGCGTGGCACTCCTCGGCACCGTCTTCTTCGGTCTGCTGGGCGGCGGGATCGCGGGCGCCGTCGACCACCACGCGGACGGTCTGCGGCGGGAGCTGACCGCCGCGCACGTCGCACCCGCCGCGCGGGAACACATCGTGAGGGACCTGCGCGCGTGCGCGTCGGACCGGGCCGTCGCCAAGGATCCGGCGGCGACCCCGGTGTCCTGCACCCGCCTGGAGAAGGACACGCGGTCCGCTGTGACCTCGCCCGAAGCCGGCGCCCGGATACCCGCCGTGCTGCAGAACGCGGCGTCCTCGGCCTTCCGCGGCGGTTTCGGGTCCGTCATGCGGACGGTGCTGTGGATCGTCGACGGCCTGCTCGCCCTGACCTTCCTGCTGGCGTTCCTCCTGCCGCGTCACGCCCGCCCCGAGGAAGCCGGCGGGCACTGAGGCAGGGGCCCGCCCCGGCCGACAGCGAGGGCGCCCCCGCCCGGCGGGGGCGCCCTCACAGCCGCCCGCGGCAGGGAAGAAGACCGGCGGGCGCAGGAGGGCGGCCACGGCGGGCGGCGACCGGGCCGGCGCCCGCGCCGGTATCGGGCGCCAGGATCGGGCGCCGGCATCCCCGACCCTTGTGCTCCGGGCCCGCGCAGGGCATCTGCACGAGCACGGACAGCGGCACGGTTCGGCGTCTGGTTCGGCGTCCGGTGAGCTTCCCCCGCCACGACGAACCGGTGGTCCTCCGGCTGGGCCCGTGCCTCGACCGAGCGGGTGCCTTCCGGCGTGCCGGGCAGCGGGCTGTCCGCGTCGGCCGCGCGTGCCTTCTAGCCTCGGCGGCATGCTGGGGCTTCCTGCTCACATCCGTGCCTGTCTGTTCGACCTCGACGGGGTGCTCACTCAGACCGCGAAAGTGCACGCGGCCGCCTGGAAGGAGATGTTCGACAGCTGTCTCCGCGAGCGGGCGACCCGCGAGGGGACCGAGTTCGTCCCCTTCGACGCGGTCCGCGACTACGACGAGTACGTGGACGGACGCCCCCGCGAGGACGGGGTGCGCACGTTCCTCGCCGCCCGTGGGATCCACCTCCCCGAGGGATCGCCGGACGACCCGCCGGAGGCGGAGACGGTGAACGGCCTGGGCACCCGGAAGAACAACCTGGTGCTCCAGCGGATCCGGCAGGAGGGGGTGGAGCCCTACGAGGGCTCGGTCCGCTTCGTCCACGCCGTGCGGGAGGCCGGGCTGCGCTGCGCGGTGGTGTCGTCCAGCGCGAACTGCCGGGACGTGCTGGTGGCGGCGGGGATCGAGGACCTGTTCGACGAGCGGATCGACGGATTGGTGGCCCGCGAGCGGCAGCTGCGCGGCAAGCCCGCCCCGGACACCTATCTGGAGGCGGCCCGCGGGCTCGGCACCGAGCCGTCCGACGCCGCCGTGTTCGAAGACGCCCTGGCCGGTGTCGAGGCGGGCCGGGCGGGGCGGTTCGGCGTGGTCGTGGGGGTCGACCGGGTGGGCCAGGCCGAGCAGTTGCGGGCGCACGGGGCCGACGTGGTGGTCCAGGATCTGGCCGAACTTCTGGAGTCCCGGTGATCACTCATCCCAGCTTCACGGTCGAGCCGTGGTGCCTGCGCGAGACCGAGCTGAACCTCGACGTGCTCGCGCAGAGCGAATCGGTGTTCGCCTTGTCCAACGGGCATGTCGGATGGCGCGGGAACCTCGACGAGGGCGAACCGCACGGACTGCCCGGCGCCTACCTCAACGGCGTCTTCGAGCGCCACCCGCTCCCCTACGCGGAGGCGGGCTACGGCTACCCCGAGTCCGGCCAGACGATGATCAACGTCACCGACGGCAAGATCATCCGGCTGCTCGTCGACGACCACCCGTGCGATCTGCGGTACGGCCGGCTGCTGGCGCACGAGCGGTCCCTGGACTTCCGCTCCGGTGTGCTCAGCCGCACGGCACGGTGGACCTCGCCCGGCGGCCGGACGGTCCGGATCACCTCACGCCGTCTCGTGTCCTTCACCCAACGCGCGGTCGCGGCGATCGTGTACGAGGTCGAGCCGGTCGACGGACCGGCCACCGTGGCCGTGCAGTCCGAGCTCGTCGCCAACGAACAGATGCCCCACTTCGAGGGCGACCCGCGCGTCGCCGCGGCGACCGAGTCCCCGCTGATGCCCGAGGAGCACTTCGCCCAGGACACCCGGCTGCGGCTCGTGCACTGCACCGAGCGCACCGCGCTGCGGGTGGCGGCGGCGGCCGACCACATCATCGAGGGGCCCGAGAGCACGCGCTGGACGGCGCAGAGCGAGCCCGACGTGAGCCGGCTGACGGTGACCGCGGACCTGGTGCCCGGGCAGCCGCTGCGGCTGGTCAAGTTCGTCGCGTACGGCTGGTCGGGGCAACGGTCGCTGCCGGCCGTCCACGATCAGGTGGACGGAGCGGTGGCGGGCGCGGTCAGCACCGGCTGGGACGGGCTGGTGGCGGCCCAGCGGGCGTACCTGGACCTCTTCTGGGCCCGCGCCGACGTCGAGGTGGAGGGCGACGCGGAGATCCAGCAGGCGGTGCGGTTCGCCCTCTTCCATGTGCTCCAGGCGGCGGCCCGCGGCGAGAACCGGGCGATCCCGGCGAAGGGCCTGACCGGAACCGGGTACGACGGACACTCCTTCTGGGACACCGAGTCGTACGTGTTGCCCGTGCTGACCTACACCGCCCCCGAGACCGTCGCGTCGGCGCTGAGGTGGCGGCACCGGACGCTGCCGGCGGCTCGGGAACGCGCACGTCAACTCGGGCTGTCCGGAGCGACGTTCCCCTGGCGGACCATCGACGGCGCCGAGTGCTCCGCCTACTGGCCCGCCGGTACGGCCGCGTTCCACATCAACGCCGACATCGCCATGGCCGTCGTACGGTACGTCCTGGTGACCGGAGACGAGGCCTTCGAACGCGCTGAGGGGCTCGACCTCCTCGTGGAGACCGCACGGCTGTGGCGTTCCCTCGGCCATCACGACGCGGAAGGCGTCTTCCACATCGACGGCGTCACCGGCCCCGACGAGTACAGCGCCTTCTCCCGGGACAACGCGTACACCAATCTGATGGCCCGCCAGAACCTGCTGGCGGCGGCGGACGCGGCGGTGCGTCATCCGGACCGGGCGGCGGAACTCGATGTCGACGACGAGGAGGCCGCCGCGTGGCGCGACGCCGCGGCCCGGATGGCGCTGCCGTACAACGAGTCCCTCGGCGTGCACGAGCAGTCGGCCGGCTTCACGACCCTCCAGCGCTGGGACTTCGAGGCGACACCGCCCGAGAACTATCCCCTGCTGCTGCACTACCCGTACTTCGACCTGTACCGCAAACAGGTGGTGAAGCAGGCCGACCTGGTCCTGGCGATGCTGGAGTGCCCGGACGCCTTCACCGACGAGCAAAAGGCGCGCAACTTCGCCTACTACGAGGCCCTGACCGTTCGTGACTCGTCGCTGTCGGCGAGTCGCCAGGCGGCGCTCGCCGCCGAGACCGGGCACATGCGGCTGGCGTACGCCTACCTCGGCGAGGCCGCGCTGATGGACCTGGACGACCTGGAGCACAACACCCGCGACGGACTGCACATCGCCTCCCTCGCCGGCACCTGGTTCGCCCTGGTCACAGGTTTCGGGGGCCTGCGCAGATACGTCGGCGACGGCGAAGGGCCGGAGCGGCTGTTCGGCGACGGCGAGGGGCCGGCCCGGCCGTCGTTCTCGCCACGCCTGCCGGAAGCCCTGTCGAGGCTGGCGTTCACCGTGCTGGTACGCGGGCGCAGGCTGAAGGTGGACATCGGCCAGTCCCACGCCCGCTACCAGTTGGTCGAAGGCGAACCGCTGGTGATCGTGCACCACGGGGAGCCGGTGACGGTGACCGTCGGCACACCGGTCGACCGGCCGGTGCCCGCGCTCCCCGCACGCCCCGAACCCCAGCAGCCGGCGGGCCGCCGCCCGGAGGGGCTGCACCCCGGGGAGGAGTCCTCGCCGGAGGCGCATGAATAACGCGGCGGAGAGCCTGCCCCGTGCGGCTCCGTACGGCTTCCGTGCGCCTTCCGTGCGGCCAGGGCGCGCGCAGGCCGTCCGGGTTCGGGAACGGCACGGCCCGCGACGGCCCCGGCGCCTCGGTCGACCCTCCCGCCCGTGACGGGCGTCACGCGAAACGTTTCGACCTTCCCGCTCTCTCCCGTGTCCGGACAGCTTCTCGGCCCGTGACACAGCCCGCGGGGGATCCATCCGGGGGTTCATCGGAGCAGGTCATGGGCGTGATCTCGAGCCCGGCCAAGTGAGCCGTGCGCCCCACGACGGGCCGAAAGTCTGTCGCGGCGAGACCAGATCCGCGCGTCTGGCGGAGTCAGGATCGCCACCCCCGGCAGGCGGCGTCGGCCCCTTGCGGGCACGGGTGTCGCGCAGCCTCGGGACCCTCGTCGCGCACCCCGGACGAGGGTGCGACGCCCACGAGGTACGCCCCTGAAGAAGCTGGATGAACCGAGTGCGAATACCTGGTCCCGCCAGGACAGATATCCAGTCTCCAGTGGAACGAGAATTACTGAGCGAGGCCGAACACGCCTGCGCACCCCCGCTCCACCCTGTGTTAGCGTGATACCAGTTGCAGTTTTGGTTGCCAGAGACTTGTTTCTTTGCAGAGCTTTCCGGATCTTTCCGGAGGGGTGATCATCGCGGCGACTCGGGATCCGTAAGGTGCGGACTCCGGCACTGCCCCCCAAGGGAGATTCAATATGGCATCTGGCACCGTGAAGTGGTTCAACGCGGAAAAGGGCTTCGGCTTCATCGAGCAGGACGGTGGCGGTCCGGACGTGTTCGCCCACTACTCGAACATCGCCACCCAGGGCTTCCGCGAGCTTCAGGAAGGCCAGAAGGTTAACTTCGACGTCACGCAGGGTCAGAAGGGCCCGCAGGCCGAGAACATCGTTCCCGCCTGACGCTGACGCGACTTATGTAGCTGGGGCCCGCGCTCTTGGGGTGCGGGCCCCAACTCATTGCGTTCACACCTCCGCGGGATTCCCCGCAGCATTGACAGCCCTGGCCCCATCGAGCGGCCCGGCTCTTCGCATTTTCTTCGGCTCATTCTTGTGAATCCTCGTGCGGTTCCCACCGCTGGGCGGGTTTCCTCGATACGTGCCGCATCGAGGAAGGTTCCCCCATGAACCGCACCCGTCGTACCGGCGGCGGCTCCGCTCGCTCCCGCGCGGACCGAGGCACCGCGGGCTCAGCAGGCTCCGCCCGCGGCAGCCGCTTCCGTTCGGAGACGCGCCGCCAGAGCCCTCGTCCGGCCACCGGGCGCAACAGCGGCGGCCAAGGAGCACGCCCCACCGCACGCCGTCAGGAGTTCGCCCTGCCGGTCACCGTCACCGAGCCGCTGCCCGCGGTCGAGTCGTTCGCCGAACTGGACATGCCCGAACGGCTGCTGACCGCGCTCGGCACCGAGGGCGTCACCGTGCCCTTCCCGATCCAGGCGGCCACGCTGCCGAACGCGCTGGCCGGCCGGGACGTCCTGGGCCGTGGCCGCACGGGCTCGGGCAAGACACTCGCCTTCGGGCTGCCCCTGCTGGCCCGGCTGGACGGTAAGCGTGCCCAGCCCCGGCAGCCGCTCGCCCTCGTCCTCGTACCCACGCGGGAGCTGGCCCAGCAGGTCACCGACGCGCTCGCCCCCTACGCCCGCGCCCTGCGGCTGCGGCTCACCACCGTGGTGGGCGGCATGTCGATCGGCCGTCAGGCCAGTGCGCTGCGCGGCGGTGCCGAGGTCGTCGTCGCGACGCCCGGCCGGCTCAAGGACCTCATCGAGCGGGGAGACTGCCGGCTGGACCAGGTCACGATCACCGTCCTGGACGAAGCCGACCAGATGGCCGACATGGGCTTCATGCCCCAGGTGACCGCGTTGCTCGACCAGGTCGGACCCGACGGACAGCGGCTGCTGTTCTCGGCCACGCTGGACCGCAACATCGACCTCCTGGTACGCCGCTACCTCCATGACCCCGTGGTGCACTCGGTCGACCCGTCCGCGGGAGCCGTCACCACGATGGAGCACCACCTGCTGCACGTGCACGACGCCGACAAGCACGACGCCGCGACCGAGATCGCCGCCCGGGACGGGCGAGTGATCATGTTCCTGGACACCAAGCACGCGGTCGACCGGCTGGCCAAGCACCTGCTGTCCGTCGGTGTGCGTGCCTCGGCCCTGCACGGCGGCAAGTCCCAGCCGCAGCGCAACCGGACGCTCGCCCAGTTCAAGGACGGCCGCGTCACCGTCCTGGTGGCCACCAACGTCGCCGCCCGCGGCATTCACGTCGACAACCTCGACCTGGTCGTCAACGTGGACCCGCCCGGCGACCACAAGGACTACCTGCACCGTGGCGGCCGTACCGCCCGCGCCGGCGAGTCGGGCACCGTCGTCACCCTCGTCCTGCCGCACCAGCGTCGCGCGATGGACCGCCTCATGACCGACGCCGGCATCACTCCGAGCACCGCCCGGGTCCGCCCGGGCGATCCCGAACTGCAGCGCATCACCGGCGCCCGGACCCCCTCCGGCGTGCCCGTGACCATCCCCGCACCGGTCGCCGAGCGAAGCGAACGGGGCGAGGGCCCGGGATCCGCCGGACGCGGTCGCAGGGGACGGGCCGGTGGACGCGGTGGAAACGGGCGGGCCACCACCCGGACCCGTCGCGCCGCCCCCAAGACCAACCCGTAGGCCGCCCTGGCGCCGGGCTCCCGGCATGGCGACAGCCGTCCGGCGCCGTCCCCGCCCCGGGCCTGTCCCCTCCCCCGACGAGCCCGGCCACGCCACCCCGCTCTTCCCGCTCTTCCCGCCTGAACCGCTCCCCGCTTGCTGACCATCCGCTGACCGCCTGCTGACCGTCGTGGCGCGGTCGACCCCTCCGGTTTCTCCCCCAACCCCATGGAGGCATCCATGCGCTGTGTCATCGCCCGATTCCCCTTCGACCTCACCAAGAGCGAGGTCGAGCAGTCGATGAGCGGCATCACGCCGGAACCCGTCACCGGGCTGACCGTGACCATCGGCCCCAGCGTCTACCCCGTGATGCAGGTCGGAGAAGTGATCACCAGGCAGAACCGCCGCGACTTCACCACGGGTGAGATGCGCCGGGCCCTGACCCGACTCGGCTTCACCTGCCACGACGCGCCCACGGTCACGCCGGCCTGGGACGCGCGAGCCGAACAGGGTGTCGAGGGCTGGTGACCCGTCACCTCCTGTCCGACGTCACTCCCCCGCTGGGCTAGGCTCTTCAGGCATGTCGCACCCTGACGAACTGCTCGTCGGTATCGCCGAGATGGTGGAGTCGCAGCACAGCAGTCGAATGTCCCTGACCGTGGTGGTTCCGGGCGCCGTCATCACCGGCCGGCTGGCCCCGGAGGCCCTGTGGAAGGAGCGGGTGGCCGAAGTCCTGCGGGACTCCGAACACCTGCGGCGGTTCGCCGCGGCCTTCACCCCGCCCCCGGGCAGCGGCCATCCGCCACCGCACGACGGCGGCCCCACGCATCTCCACTTCCACGTCGCCCGGATCCTCCAGGGCAGCTTCGGCATCCCTGACACGGGTGGCATGTACCGCGTCGCGTTGAAGGACGTGAGCGCCTGGACCATCGGGGACATCGGCTACACCGATCAGTGAGCCCCGGCTCTCTCGTCCGCCCGTCCGTGCGTCCGTGCGTCGCTACGGCGTGTTCCGGCCACTGTGACCTCCGGCCGGCCCTGCCCGGCGACCCCGGACGTACGCTGGTCGTACCGAGAGCACCTCGCGCAGCGCGTCCACGGCGGTGCCGTTCCCGGCGAACGACGGACACGGGCGGCCACGGGCCGCCCGGGACGGGATCGCATGAGGGACGTCATCGGAATGCCGGCAGACGGCGTCTTCCCGGGCGGGGCACGTACCTACCGGATGCCCGTGCCCCGGCTGACACTCACCGCCGGTGTCGGCCACGGTCCGCTGGACGGGGCATGGTGGCCGCGCTGCGACCTTCTGGAACTGGAACTGCCCGCGCTCGTCGGCTCGCTTGATCCCGATCTCGGCACCGTCACCCGCGTCACCGTGGACACCGTCGCCTGGCCCGACGTCCCGCGCACGGTCTCCACGCCCGGCCGGCCGATCGAAGTAGCCCTGTCGGACGTCGATACCGAAGCGCATGCGATCGCCCTGGAGTACGGCACGGTGGGCCACCGGAACCTGCTGGTGATCCCTCCCGGCCAGTCGCTCGCCGCGGCGACCTGGCTGCTGACCAGGGCCGCGGACCCGGGGAACACCCTGTCGGCCACCCACATGCTGGCGCTCGCCGAGGCCGGTTTCGCATAAGGGGCCCGCTCTCCCGTCAAGCCTCTCGTCCCCTCACAGCGGCCCCCGTCAGGCCCCTCGTCCTCCCTCACAGCGGCGCCGTCGGCCGCGTGCTGCCCGAGCCCCGCAGCAGTGGCTGGATGCCATCACCCACGCCGAACCGAGGCTGCTGCCACAGGCGTCCTCATGCCAGAGTCGCCGTGCGCGGAGCGCGGAAGGCAGTGGCTGAGAAGCAAGGAGTGGTGCATGCAGGACGGGGGATCGCGGTGGAGAGTCGTCGTGTCCACAGGCGGTGACGCACTCCGGCAGGAGCGCCTCACCCGGGACCTGTACGACTCGCTGCGGGAGGCAGACGGTCTGACCGTCGGCCTCAGTGAGGGGGAAGGACTCGCCGAGCCGGGCCGCAAAGGGGCGGGAGCGGGCGACGTGGCCCTCTGGGCCGCCACGGCCACGGCAGTCGCCCGCCCGGCGTCCCGGGTCCTCATCACGCTGATCAGGGAGTGGTGCGCCAAGGAACGGCACCGCAAGGTCGAGGTCACCTACGAGGGCCACTCCGTCAGGATCACAGGGCGCCCGGACGCGGTCCAGGAGCGGATGGTCCGCGAATTCCTGGACCGAGCCGCCGGCAGCGGCGCCGCCGGACCGGAGGACGGCGCCGCGTGACCCGTCTGCACAAGCGCCGTGCCCTGCTGATCGGCAACGAGCACTACGACGACAGCCGCTTCGCGCCACTGCCGTCCACACGCGCGGACCTCTGGGGGCTGACACAAGTCCTGAAGCACCGCAACATCGGCAACTTCGTCTCCGTCCGGACCGAGTCCGACCTCACCGCCGACGACATGCGGCTGGCCATCGGCGACTTCCTGGAGGAATGCGACGAGGACGAGCTGGCGCTGGTGTACGTCTCCGGGCATGGCGTGCGGCCGGTCCGGGACGGCGGCGAGTTCCACTTCGTCGCCAGGGACACCGACTTCGACCGGGTGACCGAAACCGGCGTCAGCGCCGGCTTCGTCAACGAGTCACTGGAGCAGTGCTGGGCCCCGCAGAAGGTCGTGATGATCGACTGCTGCCGCAGCGGCGGCTTCGCCGTCGGGCTGCGTACCTCGGACCCCGGACCCGGCGGCGCTGTGGCCAAGTCCGGCGAGCAGGCCCTGCTGACCAGCAGAGGCGTCTACGTCCTGTCGTCGTCGCGAGCCGGCGAGGACTCGTACGCGGATGCCGGCGACGGAACCGACGTGAAACCTTCCGCGTTCACGGGCGAGGTGATCGAGGCCCTGCGGACGGGCAAGGTGAGCAAGGACGGCAGCAGCGAGATCTCCGTCGACGACCTGTTCCACTTCGTCAACCGGCGCATGCGCGCCCAAGGCGGCCGCCAGGTGCCGGTGCACTCCGCGCACGGCGTCGACGACCGCATCGTCATCGCGGCCAGCCCGCTGGGCCGGGCCCCGATCCTCGAACCGCTGAGTCGACGGCCACGTCCCGTCGCCGACGAGACGTCTCCGCCCGACGTGGCCAAGTCCGCTCGTCCGCAGCCGACTTGGAACGATCTCCTGGACTACTACCGCGAGTGCGTCCTGGCCGACGACACCAAGACGCCGCTGATGGAAGTGGGCCACCACAACACGTCGTATGTCTGCCTCGACGGAGCGGAACGCTTCCTCTCCGGCGATGTCGACACCGACGGCTGCGTCGCGCTTCCCGACGAAGCGGTCACGCTCATCGAAGCGGCGACGGAACAGGACGCCGAACTGTGGGCGGGCTACCCGGCCGTCGTCCTGACCGGACCGCGCACCGGACGCTCCTGGCGGCACCCGAGGTTCGCTCCCCTTCTGATCCGCCGCGTGGAGATCGTCCAGGGGGACGGCGGGTGGCGGTTGAAGCCCTACGGCCCCGTCCAGCCGCATCCCCGGCTGGCCCTCGACTGGCTGGGCGAGGAGGAGGCCGCCCAACTCGCGGACACCTTCCAGCCCTCCTGGCACCGGGGCCAGCACGACCGTATGGCGGTGGACGCCCGCAACCTCCTCACGCAGGAGTTCGAGCTGCCGTGTGTCCAGGAACTCCGTCCCGACCAGCTCGCGGACCGCATCGACATCCACACCCCCGGACACGGCGCCCGTAACACCGCGGTCCTCTTCACGGCCCTGCCCGAAACCGGCTTCACCAAGCGGCTGCTCGACGACTTCGCCGAGATCGGGAAGAAGACGGACCAGATCCAGACGACCGCCCTGGGAGCCCTCGCGCCCGACGCCTCGCAGCGCACGGGTGCGCATGCCCTGGCAGACCCCGAACCCGCCCGCCTGGTGACGCCCCTGCCCTGTAACGAGGCCCAGGCCGCGGTCATCCGGTCGGCCATGTCCCGCCGCCTGACCGTGGCCACGGGGCCGCCAGGCACCGGCAAGAGTCAGCTGGTGGCCAACCTCGTGGCCACCGCCGTCACCGGCGGACAGACCGTGCTGGTGGCGTCCACCAACAACGAGGCCGTGGACGAGGTCTGGCGGCGCTGCGAGAAGCTGGTGCCCGGCAGCGTCGTCCGCACCGGCTCCTCCCGGGGGAACGGGACGAGCTACGCGGAGACCGAAGCCGCGGCCCTGCACGAGCTGCGGGCCCTCGCGGAGCCCGCTGTCAACGTGGCCACGGCGGCCGTTGAGGCCGAGATCGCGGCCGAGCGCCTGGCCGGTGTGCGGCACGACTTCGCACGTGTGGCGACCGCGGAACGGAAGCTGCGCCGGGCGGGCGAGGCCCGTGAAGAACACGCCGGGCGACTCGGTGTGCCCGTCGCCGCGCTCCACGGTCTGCTCAGCGGCTTGCCGCAGCCGCAGGAGCTCGAGGACAGGGCCCGCCGCCTCGCCCGGACGCGGTTGTTCGGCTCGTGGCGCCGAAGCCGCTTCCTCCGCGGGTCGGGCCTGGACGCGTACCGCGACGACCTCGTCGAGGGCTGCCTCGCGCTCGCCGGGTTCGCCGCCGCCGAGGCGGAATGGCGTGACCTGCACGGGCAGGTGGCCTGCGCGGACGACACGGCACTGGCGAACTCGCTGCGCGACGCCGAACTCGCCGTCCAGGCCGCCTCACGCGCCCTCCTCGCCGGTACGGTCCGGGCCAATGCCCGAGCCGGGCGCCGCCGTATCCTCGACCTGCTGCGGGCCCGCGCCGGCGACCGCGGTGACTGGCCCCAGCTGCGGGAGGTCCTGGGGCGGGCACGCGGGCGGACCGAGCCGCCAGCGGTGGCCGGCTGGGCGGTGACCAGTCTCTCCGCCCGGCGTTTCCCGCTCGGTCCGGCCCTGTTCGACCTCGTCGTCATCGACGAGGCCGGCCAATGCGCCATCCCGCACATCCTGCCGCTGCTCTTCCGCGCGCGGCGCGCTCTGGTCATCGGCGACCCCATGCAGCTCACGCACA
This sequence comes from Streptomyces sp. NPDC042638, assembly GCF_040647235.1. NCBI lineage: Bacteria > Bacillati > Actinomycetota > Actinomycetes > Kitasatosporales > Streptomycetaceae > Streptomyces > Streptomyces sp. NPDC042638. The sequence goes on along the minus strand of NZ_JBEZBT010000084.1, from coordinate 1,747 downwards.
TCGCGAAGACCGGCCCGGAACGGGAGGCGCTCATCCGACGCGGGACCGGGCTGCGGTCGGAGTGGCTGGAGCGGCACCGTCTCGCCTACCGGCGCCATTCCGCCTTCCACGCCGCCGAGAGGTCCGCGGGCGGCACCCTGCTCCTCGACGAGCACTTCCGCTGCCACCCGCACATCGCCGCGATCTCCAACGATCTCTTCTACGATGGTGACCTGACCGTCCTCACCGACACCCGCGGCCGGCCGGCCCTGCCCCGTCCCGCCGTCATCTGGACGGACGTACCCGGACGGGCCGCCCGTCCCCCGTACGGCGGATCCTGGGTCAACGAAGGTGAGACGGAGAAGGTCGACGCCAGCGTCCGGTACCTGCTGGAGCACCTTCCACCGGAGGCCACCGTCGGCGTCATCACCCCCTTCAGGGCGCAGGCCGAAGCGCTGCGCAACCGGTTGAGCCGGCACGACACGGAGCGGGTGCGCGTCGGCACGGTGCACACCTTCCAGGGTGGTGAACGCGACGTCATGGTGTTCTCCCTCGTCGCCGGTGAGGGCATGCATCCCGGTGCGGTCGCATGGGTGGCCGGCCAGCTGAACCTGTGGAACGTGGCCGTCACGCGGGCCCGCAGCCACCTCATCATGGTGGGCGGCAAGGCCCTCTGGCGGGAGCGGAAGGGCATGGCGGCCGCGCTGCTGGAGGCCGCCGAACGCGATGGCGCGGGCCCTCGCGACCACGACGGGGACCCTCTTCTCAAACGCCTCTACCAGGCACTCTCCCGCCAGCCACAAGCCACCGTCACGCTGGGCGGGAGCATCCACGGCCACCCCGTCGACGCCCTGGTGCGAGGTGTCGACGGCGCGCCGAGGGCCGTACTGCTCGACCGGGGTGCCCGGGAGGACGCCGACCCGGCACGTCACCTGCGGCTGGCTCTGCACCGCCGCGGCCTTGTGAGCGGCGCCGAAGAGGGTGACGAAGCGACCCGCTGGCCTGTCTGGAGGCTCTACGACACCGACGGCGGCTGACCGGGCGGCGTCGGCCACCGGCCGGACGAGGCCGCCCCGATCCGGCCGGGGATTCGGCACAGAAACCTTGAAAGCGGACACTGTCCACGGCACGACGAGCGCCGCGACCACCCGCTCATGGGCCGCCAGTTCGATCACTACGGTGCTGCGGGAAGGATCTGTGCCGACGGCCACAGCGAAAGGGCCGGAAGTAGGCGCATACTAAGGACAATGACTAAGCCTGCTGCACCGAAGCGTCATCTGCCTACCAGCCCCTTCAAGGCCCCGGTCGCGCCTGCCCCCAAGCACTTCGCCGTGGGCGACCAGGTCACACACGACATGTACGGCCTCGGCCGCGTGATCGGTATCGAGGACGGAATCGCGGCGCTCGTGGACTTCGGATCCGCGCAAATGCGGATCTTGAGCCCGTACGCCAAGATGACCAAGCTGTAGGACCGCTGTGCCCGGTCACGGCACACCAGGGCCCCTCAGGGACCTGTCACGAAAGAGAGACCTCTCATCGATCTGACATCGCTGTTCTCCGCCCCGGAAGGGCAGACCCGCAGTGTGACGGCGGCATCGCCGCCGCCGACGACGAATCCCTTCCAGACCCCGGACTTCGGGGAGGACCAGACCTTCGAGTTCGAGGATGCGCAGGTGCCCGACCCGGGCATGCGTGCGGCGCGACCCGAGGCGGCCTAGGGCCTGTTGCGAAAGTGCTGGTCACAGCCACTCGTTGAGGACTGCGACCA